>JAADHY010000328.1:0-3761 GCA_013151585.1 Planctomycetota bacterium | reverse complement strand
TTGGGCTACCAGCACAGCGCAAGCCATGCCGACGGCGCCGTACAGCCTTGTCAGAGCCCCCCCCAAAGCCAGCATCACGAACCCTTCGCCCACCGCCAAACCGCTCAAGAAACGCATCCGACCCATTCCGGTGAGAATGGACTGAAAGCCGCTCGAAGGTAGCTTGAGGGCCACGGCGACCGCTAGCACGCAAATCACTGGGTAGACATGAACGGCCATGTCCGCCCCGATCCAATGCCGTAGAAACGAGTCGCCCAGAAGCACGATCCCCACCGCCAGCAGCAAGCCCAGAGCGCACAGCACCCGCACGGACAAGACGGCCAGCCGCCGCATGGCATGCCGATCCTGCTGGGCCTCGAACTGGCTGGCAAAGGGCATTACCACGCCGCTGACGCCTTTGCCCAGATTGACACTTCGCCGCGTCAGCGATTCAGCCACAGAATAGTACGCAACGGCTGCCGGACCAGCGAGTATACCTAAGATCAGCCCGCCCCCGTAGGCGCTGAAGCGACGAGCCAATTGGATCAAAAGCTCTAACAAGCCGAATCCGAAAAGCATCCGCGCGGTCCGGCGGTTGGCGCAACTCAAATGGGGGCGGGGAATCCCCAACAGACGCGTCGCCAGAAACCATTTGGCCAAGCTCACAGCTAGCGCAACACCAACGGCGACCAAGGCCATACCGACCAACCCGCCGCCCGATCGGACCACCAGCACGCAAAACACGCCCCTAGCCACGAGTTGCGCGATGAGAACGACGTTGCTGAGATCAAAACGCTTTCGAGCGAGCAAACCGGCGTGAAACACTTGAGCCACGAGCTCGACAACCACTCTCAGCCCCACCAGGAAGACGACCCAGCGGGCCAGCGAAGCGGGATAATCTCCAATGTCAAAAACGGCCGGAAAACTCCAAGCCGCGAAAGCGGCGATGGCGACGAGCAGAAGGGCGAGCAAAGTCAGAATCACAAACGCCGTGGAAATGACCTGCCGCTCGGCACCGGCATCGCCCGCAGCGTCGAACTGGGCAATGTATTTCACGTTCGCCTTACCGATGCCCATATTCACCAATCCATAGTAACCGGTGAGCGCTGTCACAATCGACCAAATGCCGTATTGCTCGGGGCCGAGCTCTCGCAGCAGGATCGGCGTGACAAAAAACGCAACGCCCAGAGCGACCCCGTGCGCCGCCCATGTGAAAATCGCTCCGCGGATAGCCAGTATTTTGTCTGACATGAAAAGAAAAGTCGTGTGCCGCTCTGTTCACGTCGCAAGTAGCTGCTGCGAAAAGAACCCGAAGAAGCGAGAACTAAGCGCTTGGCTCTCGCCTTCCGGCTCTCAGCCTCCACCGCCTGCGCGCAGCCCGTTCCTTGGGGTAACAGGTGCACTCAGCATGCCGGCAACGATCCGACATCCCCATCACGCCCCTCTTCAAGTTTCAACTCCTTTTCGACGTCATGAGTTTACCGTTGCGTGGAGATCTATCACCGAGCCGGTTCGCTAGCGACGGCGCTGCGGCTTGGAAACACGATATTGCGACGCATGTCTCGTACGTGGAGGGAGAGCGTTAGGCGAGGTTCGACGCCGGTGCTTGGCCCTTCCCCATCGACGTTCGTCGCAGCAAAGACCAAAGACCTGCTCCGAGAAGAGCGCCGACAGTGTTCCAAACGATATCGGCCCAGGAAGGGGTGCGGCCAGGCACGAGGCTTTGCAATGCCTCCAAGAATGCGCCGTAGACGCAACAAAGAGCTGCGATTGTGATAATCCGCTTGGGCGCTGCGCCGCGCCGGCTGACACCGAGGCTGGCTAGCGACAGCACGACGAGTATGGCATAGGCTGGAATATGAAGGGCGTTTTGAATCGTCGGTGTCAGAAGCGCATCCCATCCCGCCAACGGTCTCGCCAGTGCGTCGTCCGAAGGCGACAAGCTAACGCCCGTCAGCAGCAGGACATAGCCGATGGCCATGGCCGTCAGAACTCGTCGGCCAATTCCCGCTGGAGCCGTGACCTGAGACGCCACCGGCGCGATCCGGTCAGCAGCAGCCTCGGCTTCCGGCGATGCCTGAAGTCCGTCCATTCCAAGTCTTGCCCAAGAAGTCAAACACGGAGTGTCTTCCGTGCGTCAAAACGCGCGCAAATCACACTGACGATTCTGCGTTTTGCATTTGTGCTCTCTATTCGCACTGTGCACTAAGCGAGGACGCTTGCGTCACGTAAAGATCATTCTCGCGCGAAGCCCCAGAAAGACACAAGGTTACCAGTAGTCCAATAAACGCTAAAGCCCGTCTTGTGCAAATGCCCATCCTGCTTTGGCTGGCAATCTTCGACAGCCCAAAGCGCGTGCATCCGGCGCGGCGTTGCGGAGAACGCGAAGCAAACGCTGAATACCCTTTCCTCGATAGCCGACGCTCACAGCAGTCACTGCGATGCGCGGCCACAGATGCTGGCAGCATCGGGCACGAAGCTCCGCCGCGTCCACACCTGTGGAGGCTTAGGTGAGATTCTTCTCAATTCTCGCAGTCGCTCTGTCAAACTTCTCCGAACAGAAGTCCCCGGGCGCGAGCAATTCTGGGGCGGCGGCGTCGAGGTGACGTCGTGCCTTTCTCGCTGCTGGCCGTCCCGTCATCCTGTGCTGACGCCGAGAGGCCGTTCGGCCACGGCCTCGTCAAACGACACACACTTTTCAATACCGCAACTTTTCAGGACATCGCCGAGAGGTGCAAACCGGTACCGCGAAAGAACGGCTTGCAGCTTCCGTTGCGTCGTTCTCAGATTCTGATAGTGCCGCCACCGAGATTTCCATCGTCCCGGCAGACGCGGTTGCTCTGGATCGAGTTCCCACGGATGAACGTAGCACAAAAACGGCTGCCTCTCGACCCGGTTCAACTGATCCATCCACCGGAGCGATAATCGCAGAGGGTAAAGCCTCAGATAGCCCCCGCCAGCCACAGGCACGTTCCACCTGCCCAGCCGGATCGTCGACGGCGGAAACTCCCACAGCGCTCCATGGCTCCGCTCGATCAGATGAGGAAACCGCTCGGCGCCCGGCAAACCGTAGTGATCATGCCGGATCGGAAAGATGCTGGAGTCGTAGCGATAGCCCTCATCGATCAACACGTCCAAGGCCCAGAGTGAGCGATTTGTCACGGAAAAACTCGGGGCGCGATAGGCTTGAACCGGCCCGCCCGTAATCTCGCCAATGGCCTTCGTCGCCATGAGCAAGTCCTCGCGGAATTCATCCGGAGTCAGCTCGTAGATCAGTCGGTGGAAAAAACTGTGGCAACCGATTTCATGCCCGTCGTCCAGAATGTCTCGGACAAGCCGCGGGAACCGATCCGCGACCCACCCCAAGACGAAAAACGTGGCCTGCACATCGTGTTCCTTCAACAGCCGAAGCACTCGGTGAGTGTTTTGAACCACGCGGCTGGAATACTTTGCCCACGTTCGAGGAGAAACCTGGTCGGCAAAAGCTTGCACATGGAAGTAATCTTCCACGTCAACGGTCAGAACGTTGAGCCCCGCCCGCAGATAGGAGAGTGTGTGCCCCTTCGGATGATCGCGCCGCGGCGTCTCTTGATCCCGATCCGACGTTCTGCTGTGTAACACTGACAATGACGTTCGCTTGCTCGATTTCGTAACCAATGCTCCTGCCGGTTGGCGAGGCTACTGTCGTGTTGATCACTGTCTCTCGATGGGAGGGAATGAAGCCCTCGCCTTCAGGCGACACCTTAAGGTACACTGCGATGCATGGAGAATTATCGCACATC
>JAADHY010000122.1 GCA_013151585.1 Planctomycetota bacterium | reverse complement strand
GGGCACCTGGGCCAACGCGCGGTTGGAATCCGTCCACGCGAACTCAGCGTCGAAGACCATCTTGTGGGCCAGGCCGTTCAGATTCAAAATGCGACTGAAGACGTAAGGGTAGACTCGCCACATCATCAGCGTACCGCGGACGCCGGCGCTTCCGACAAGCCGGTTCAGGTCTCCGCCAGTCAGATTCTCCCCCCAGTAGTCCGATTCCCCCAGCACAAAGGGGACAATGTGGACCGGGCCGATCTGCAAGGGCAAGTCCAGTTCGTGTCGCATCATCAGGACAGCCCCGCTTGCGCCGGCGGCGTAATATGGCAGCAGGGCGAAGGGATCAACGACGGGATCGGGTGGAGCCTCTGCCGGGCGCAAGCGGCCATAGCCCGCCGAAAAATGAGAACTCCACGTGATCAGCCCGCCAAAGAGTGGTTGAGAGAGCGTGTAGAAGTCCCCGCGGGGCAGCCACTCCGTCGTGTTCTCAAAACTGTTGACCCGCGGCCGGACCATCAGGTTCCAACTAACGTGGTCCCAATTCTGATAGAGGAAGACGAGCGTCTCGTTATCTTTACCTTCGTCGAATTCCTCTTCGTAATACTGCTCCAGAAAGTTGCGGTCCGACAGGAACCCGACTTCGGCGAGCAGCGTGGTCTGGAACGGGAAGTCTTGACGATGACGCCACAGCACGCGGCCCCGGTGGTAGGTTTCCGGAGCCAACCGACGGCGGTCCAGCCCCAGATTGTCTTCGCCCGCGTCGTAAAGGTAATAAAGCAGGCCGTCCCCGCGGTAAGGTCCCGGAAAACCGAACAGGTCGGTCCCTTCATAGCGTCCACTGGTACCGATCGCGGGGCCGCGTTCGGTCCGGTAGTCCGTCAGTAAATTCCAGGTGACACCCGCCGGCGCCTCCAGACCGAACAACTGGAACGCGTTCCATACGGTTTCGATTTGTCCGCCGAAAATGCGGTCGTACTGGGCCGTTATGCTGCGGACCGGAATGTGCGGGTCTTCGGCCGGGCCGGTCAAATAGGGAGCAAACAAAAGAGGGAAGTCGTCGATCAGCAGGGCGTTGTTCAAGCTGGTGACCCAGGGGACTTCCTCGACAACCGGCGCGCCGGTGACCGGATCAAAGGATGCCGCCCCCTCGGCCGGCCATCCCGGCAAGTACCGGGGCTCAAGGAAAATGTCACTGGCTTGCAGCCGATATCCCGGCTTGCCGTAGGGACTGGTCGAGACCCACGCTCGCTGCGCGTGAAATCTTTTTTCCGAAAGCTGGCGGATCCGATCAGCGCGGATTCGCAGATTGGTCTGCACCTGCTCGATCCAAGCTTTCAGTTCGGCGTCCAAGAGCAGTGCGCGGTTTTCCCGCGCGTCGTAGAACGCCCGCTCGGCCCGCAGGAGGTTCCGTCCCTGGCGGACCTCAATGTTGCCTTCCAAGTAGACTTGAAAAGGCGCATCGCGAGGCTGAACCGTCTCCAGCCCCTGTTGAAATTGCTCGGCGTCAGCGATGCGAGTCCAGATCACCATGCGGTCGGCGCTGAGATCGATCGTCCCGAATTCGCCGACGCCGTCGATCAAAAGATTGATTCCGCCAGTCAGAACGGTGACCTGCTCGGGCGGGGTCGTGGCTGTCGATTTCTCGCTGTAAACATTGAAAGGAATCACGCTTCGCGGCGAAATGCGAATCCGGCGGTACTGCCCTTTCGGTGCGGGGAGCTGGATTTCAGAAACGCCGCTCTCAGGTTCGTTCGGGACGACCAACTGAGTTGGCTCCAAGCTGGCTCGCACCAAGTGCCGTCGCCGGCTGGCCGCCCGGCGTAGCAGCGGATCGTCCGGCGCAACCGGCTGAGAACTCCGGCGCCGAAATTGAAATTCCAACGCTTCCTTCGTCGCAAGCCGGATGAAGAAACTCGGCTGGCTGACAGACGTGCCCGGACGTTCCATCCGAGCATCGCCTTCCAGGTAAATCGCCAACTCGTGGCCTTCGCGAGCTGCCCGGTACCAGACGACCGCTTTCTGAGCCCGAAGGTGCGTCGAGCCTTGGTCGATCTGGCAGTTTCCCCGCAAAAGGAAAATGTGTTCTCCGTTCGGCTCAGGGCGGTCGTGAGCAAAATCGGCAGCCACGCGGATCACACCTCGAGCCTCAGCGGGCTGGCTCGGTTCCTCACCGGCCTTTACGATCGAGCCGCGCAGCATCAGACTGACCGCCAGAAGCCAGAGCATCTGCCGGCCCCAGGCCGTGAGCCGTCTTGAGGTTGGAAGGCGATATCGGCCCGTCACGGGCACTCCCGAAATGCGCTCCCGGCGACGACGCGCTGGCAGGACGACAAGCAGGCAGCCGCCGCGCCGGCAGTTTCGAAAGGGATGGGATAGTAAGCGCAAATAACGCAAGCAATTAGGGCCAACGCCTCGCGACGCCTTGCCCCGGAGAAAGGGGCCGGATTATAGGTCTGCCTCTGCGAAAGTGTCAATAACGCTCTGACGCGGCTACGAGCAACACAAACATAACCAGGCTTTCACTATTGTCTCAGCCAATTGGAAATCGCACGCCGGCCAATCCTCTGAGAATTCATGCCGCGCCGATGCTCGCCAAATGGCCCAAATCGGCGCCAACGCCAAGGATTCGGCCTCCCAGCCTCGCCCCTGGGCGGTAGCCGTTCACGGTGCGGAAGATGTCGAAAGACGCCCTGCCGATCGAAAGCATCGGTCACGTGACAGTGGTAGAAGCGGCCCGCTCTTCTCGAGCGCTGCGCAACTGTTTGCAGGAAAATCCAGTAGAAGGGGGAGGAGCCATAATGCGCTTTCGTCAATGCCGGGCGCATCGGCCACGACGCGGCGCTGTATCGGAGCTTATAATCAGTCGTTGGTGGAAAGACAGCAGCTCACAACAACAAGGCCGCTTCAATGGTCAGGCCGGGGCCGAACGCAAGCATGACACAGGGACGGCTTGCGTCGGCTTGCATCAGCCGCTCCAAGATGAACAGAACGGTCGGCGACGACATGTTGCCAAACTCCGCCAAAACCTTTTGCGAGGGGCGAAGCTGGGCGTCGCTGAGCCCGAGAGTCTCCGCGCAAGCCTTCAGGATTCTCGGCCCGCCCGGATGAATCACCCACGAGCAGATATTGCCGATTTGCAGGCCCGCCTGGGACAGCCACTGCTGCAGCCAGTCGCACAGCTCACGGCGGATGACCTCCGGCACTCGGGGCGACAGGGTCATTTCGAAGCCATGGTCCCCGATCCGCCAGCTCATCAGGTCGGCCGAATGGGGCAGGATGGTCGAGCCGCTAGAGACCAGTCGCCAAGGCAGAGGGGCTTCGGCCGGACAGCCTTTTCCGACGACGGCGGCCGAGCCGTCGGCGAACAGAGCGTTGGCAACGATCCGTTCCGGATGCCAGCCGTATTGCTGGTGCAAACTGCACAGCTCCACGGCACACAGCAGAACGCACGCCTGCGGGTCGCTTTCGGCGAAGGCTCGGGCCACGCGCAGCCCGTTCATCGCTCCATGACAACCCATGAAACCCACATGCGTTCGGGCCACTTCGGCCGACAATCCGAGCTGCTCAATGATTTGCAGATCCACACCAGGGGCGGCAAACCCCGTGCAGGAAATCGTCACCAAATGCGTGACGCGGTCGGCAGGGATAGCGGCGTTCTCGAGAGCGGATTGTGAGGCTTCGCAAGCCAGAGCCGCCGCACAGCGTTCGTACAACTGCATCCGCTGGGCGGTTGTCGGGCCGCAATCCATCGCTGTGCACCGGTTCGTAGAAAGACTGCGTCACCGCTTGCAGCGACCGGTAACAGGCGAGCGGTTGATTAGACGGCAAGTCGGAACGGGAATCAACCTCATCTCCTTGCGAGTCTCGGCCACGCGGAACAGCTCGGGATGACGCAGCAGTTGGCGCCCCGACCGCCTCCTTCTTGGCGGGTTCCAAGACGACGCTATGCCGGCGACGAACCTCGGTTCGTCGATAGAGCATCGGCAACAGACGCTGTCGCGCCGGCGAGTGGCCGCAAAACAGCTTGGCCATTTCCGCTGCGTCCTGCTGATCGATGCTGTACGCCGGAACGGACGTGCCGACGCCTTCGATATGGAAACTCATGGAATTCCTACTTTCACCTAACGTTTCCAGAGCCGTGCCGAATGAGGTCGGGAGCCGATCGTGAAGGGGTGCTTGGACAGGTTCCGTGCCAAGAGGTCCGCCCCCGACGTCTCCTGCCGACGACGCGGGCGTCCCAAAACGTTGCCGTCGGCGTCCCATCTTATGCCGCTCAGAATACGAACACCGCTCGCAGTCTTTCGTCCGGAAGGACGCGCACGATCACGTCCGTCACGGGAAAAGCTCGGTCGACGGCCGCGACCAAGCGCAGCCTTCCGATCAGCCTCGTCGTACCAGGATTCCGACGGCAAGTCCCTCGACCTTTGAGTGGTGACGTCTCTCAGCGGATGAAGGCTGCGTTTTCCCATTTCAAAGGTTTTCATTCCCCTTTTTGCCATGACAGCAGAAAACGCTGAGGCCAGCAGCGAACGAATTGCGCTCCGTGCCAACCGGCGTCCGCCGCCAGCCGCTCGATTTCCGCCTCGCGGAAACTCGCCCGGACCGAAAGCGGACCGTCGAGGTGATTCACGCGGCACCGAGCCGCGATTCGGCATCCGACCCACGCGAGCACGTAGCCAGCCGACGTCCGCCGAAGATCGTGCACGAGGGCCATTCTTCGGGCCGCCTCAGCCATCCGCCGAAGCATCTCCACAGCCTGTTCGTTGTCCAGATGATGCAAGAACAAAGACGCCATCACGACGTCGTAGCCCTCCGGAAGCGGATCGCGCAAAACGTCCAGAGTGAAGAAGTGCATGCCTTTAAGGCTTTCCGCCCGGAGCCGCTCGCGGGCGAACTGGATCGCAAGCGGGCTGATGTCGCATCCGTCGACCTGCACCCGCAGCCCGCTCTGACGAGCGCGGCGGGCGATGCCGATCGTCACGTCGCCGCCCCCGCATGCCAGGTCGAGCACGCGCAACCGGCCCGGCCGTCTGGGCCAGAGGGCGCAAGGCGGACCAGATTGTCCCCACGCTACCCGACAGCCGATGAATCCGTTCCAGTCCTTGTAGAGCCCGCCGATGCATGTCTGGCTCCAACGCAGGATCGTCCATAACCTCCGGCAACCGGCAGCGGTGTGAAAGGTCGGGGAACCATCTCCGCGAGGACCGCTTTGGTTCAACAGGGGAACGCAACGAAAGCATCGATGGAATCCGGTTTTGGTCCAGAAAAAGGAGGGCTCACTGCGCTCACCGCGAAGAGTTGTTCCGTCGGCGGGACTTGGCAGATGGGTCGATGAGCCACAAATCACCGTAAATCGTCAGTTGATCGGAGACCCCGACGAAACCCAGAGCCTTGGAAAAAGGCGTGATACCAAACCACGTCTGCAGCAAGGAGAATCGGCCCCGCATGCGGAGCCCTTCTTTTTGCGGGACCACCTCAACGTCGATTTGCAAGGGCTGTGTTACGCCGTGGAGCGTCAGGTCGCCTTGGAGCCGATACATCGTGGCGGTCGGCCGGCCCTTCTTTTGCAAGGGAACAGCCGAGCGAAGGCGGAACGTGGCGGTCGGATAGTGAGCAATGTCGAGGACGCTCGGCCCCAGCATGTTGGCGTCGATCTGGCGACGCGTTCGGCGATCCGTCGTCCCGGAAAGGCCAACGTAGCGACGCGCTGCCGGTGTGTCCGCGCGAAACGAACGCATGTCGAAAATGATTTCGCCCGCTTGTTTCGACGCACCCAAGACGAGCCATCCCGATTTGATTTTGCCTTCGACTCCGTGTTCGTGACCGAAGCCAGTCTTGCCGACAAAGACGTACACGCGGCTCCGAGTCGTCGACGCTGTGGCGGGTCTTGCTTTGTGATGGGTCGGCCGAGCCTGCCGGAGTCTGTCGGATCGCGTAGGCCAGCCAGCTCGCAACGACGATCGCTCCCAGTGCGACCCGCATCCAGGTCCGGTTTCGAAACATGGCAACACCTCCTTGCCGCGTTTTTCTTGTGGTCGTTCCGTCCCTCTCGGTCCAGGCCAGCGCAGACAATACTTACGAAGTCAATAGTAATCAAGCCCGAAATCCGCGTCGAACCAGCAAGCTCGTGTGTTCCAAAAACCGCTATTGACAGGAAAAGCCAATGCGGCGAGAATCCGGGACCGACTACTATTAGCTTAGGATTTCGGCCGACAATACCAATGAGTGCGAAGATGAGCGAAAGGATGAATGACGATGAGGCTCAGTGTGGCGACCAACTTCGAATCGACGCTGATCGAGGGAATCAAGGATTACCCGGTTGTAGAGCTGTACGGTAAGTTGCGCCGGGATGTTGTCGGCGGCGGTCGAGCTCCGTACCAGTTGGCACCGATCAGCCGACGCCGACTGAAGGAACATGTCGCGGAGGCCTATCGAGCTGGCATCGGTTTTAACTACCTGCTCAATTCGTCCTGCTTGGGCAACCGCGAGATCACTCGGCGCGGGCAGCGGGAGCTGGAGGAATTACTGGATTGGCTTTGCCAGATCGGCGTGGCCTCGGTGACCGTTTCCAGCCCCTATCTGATCAAGCTCATCAAAGCCCGGTACCCTCAACTGAAGGTCCGCGTGTCCCTTTTCGCGGGAGTGGATCGAGTGCGCAAGGCTCAGATGTGGGAAGAGTTGGGTGCGGATTGCATCGTGTTGGACAGCATTCTGGTGAACCGCGAACTGGCCACACTGAAGCGTATCCGGCAGCACGTGCAGTGCGACTTGGAGCTGCTAGCCAACAATAGCTGCTTGATGAGCTGTGCCTTGTCGCCCAGCCACATGAACGCGATCGCGCACACGGCCCAGACCTGGCACCACAACAAGGGGTTCTTCATCGACTGGTGCTTCTTGAAATGCACGGAGATGAAACTGCGGGATCCGGTCAACTACATCCGCTCCGAATGGATTCGCCCTGAAGACCTGCACGTGTACGAAGAGCTGGGCTACGACCGGTTCAAGATCGTTGAGCGGGACATTCCGACGGAAGTCTTGGTCAAGCGGGTGAAAGCCTATGCCGAGCGCCGGTACGACGGGAACTTGCTCGACCTAATCCAGCCCTTCGGGTTTCAAGGAGTGAAAAAAACCGATCGCTACTATCGCCGCGGGCTCGGCTGGTTCTTGCGGTTCCTGCTTCGACCGGGGCTGGTCAATCCTGCGAAAATGCTGTTGCTGAAGCGCGTCGCCGACCTGCAAAACATGAAGCGACCGGTCAACGGCGAGCCGGCGGTTTACATCGACAACCGGGCATTGGATGGTTTCATCGAACGATTCCGGGAAGTGGGCTGCCGAGACGTCGACTGTGCGGAGTGCGGCTGGTGCGAGAAGTTCGCACGCAAGGCGGTTCGATTCAACGAAACGACTCGCCAACAAACGTTGGCCGCGTATGACGATCTGTTTCGATCGTTGCACGAAGGCGACATGTGGCGCTATTTGCCGCGGCCGACCGCCCCGCCCAATTCGTCGTCGGTTGTTTCCGAGTCGTCCCCGCAGCCACCGGACGAGTTTCCCCAGCGCTTCGCCGCGTAGACCTCTGAGCGGCCCGGCGGCCCCGAAAGTCGCTAAGGGAGCGTCAAAGAATAACGTGCTCATTCTGGGGGACGGACATTCCTGCCCGTCGCCTTCTTGACGGGCTAGAAAGCCCATCCGACATCCCGAGCCGCACAACGTTTTCAGACGGTTCTTAATTGCTCCGCGGCCAGAGCGTGTTGGCGAATCGTAGCCGCGTCGGCGTGAACGTCCGACGGCGAGTCGATCTGTTGGCTTCTGCCTGAGATTCTGGTCGCCGGGTTGCCACGAAACGAGCGTCGGGGAGCTCAGGAAGCGACTGTCAACGTCAACAACGACCTTCTCTTGTCAGTACCAAGTTGCGGAAGGAGCGTTTTTCTGTGGCCGACGTTTTCTCACTGGACCAGATCGAGCGGCTGGACAAGCCGAATACCAAGCGATCCTACAACCGGCGGCTGTTCACAATAGTGGCGCCGGCATACGACTTCGTCACTCGAGCCTTGTCCCTGGGCCGGGATCCGGCGTGGAAGAAACGACTAATCGAGGCGTTACCGCCACATGAAGCCCCCGTCTGTGTTGATCTGGCCTGCGGGACGGGCGATTTGACGCTGAAACTGGCCGAACGGTACCCGCGTGGCCGAATCGTCGGACTGGACCTCAACCCATCCATGTTGCAGATTGCACGGCGGCGCTGTCGGTTTCCGAATGTTCGGTTCGAGCAAGCAGACGTTTGCGACCTGCCCTGGCCGGATCGCTCCGTCGACCTCCTCACCGGGGGATACGCGCTGCGCAATGCTCCTGACTTGGCGCTTATGTTGAGCGAAGTTCGGCGGGTGCTGCGGCCGGGCGGCGTGGCAGCCTTCCTGGAGTTCAGCAGGCCAGCGGGCCGGGCCGCCGGGCGCCTGGAGTATTGGGTTTTGAAGAGCTGGGGCAGCTTTTGGGGCTGGTTTCTGCACGGCGACTCGCACGTCTACAGCTACATCGCCGAAAGCCTGCGCCGGTTCCCCGATCGGCGGCGGCTTCGCACGCTCATGAACCAGCACGACCTGCGCCGACGCGACTCGCGGACTTTCCTGCTCGGCGTCATCGAGCTGATCATTG
>JAADHY010000358.1 GCA_013151585.1 Planctomycetota bacterium | reverse complement strand
ACGACGCCAGCCGAGTCTGGCTGTTCGTCTTATACCTACAACCGGAGCTGCTCAGCGAAGTCTGATCGAAGCGATCAGCGGGCCGCGTGATCAAAGCACCTGGAGATCAGCGGCGCGACGTCCCGCGTCTGGGTTGCTACACTTTGTGCGCCGCATCGCCCCACCGACTGCCAAATAGCCTCCACCTTGATTCGAGCATCGGATCAGCCGTACAATAACGTTATCGGTGGTCTGAGGTGGGCGGTGCTGCACCCATCTTTCTTCCATCGAAACCACAAACCAGAAACGGGTCGCACCGAGTGTGTGCCGGGAGGGCTTTTATCTGTACTTCTGGCCCCTCGGTCGGTGAGGCGTGATTTGTGCTGCGGCGGGTCCGCGCGAAGGCGCACGCAACACGCGTCCCACGAGATCGGCGACCGGTCAGCGGAATAGTTGTGGGCGCCACACATTCGGCGCTGCGTCGTGGAGCAAAGGAACTTGGCAAAGGGAGAAGTTGAGCGATGCAGCCCAAGCCTAGTGGTTTCTGCGTGCTCTTATTCTGGCTGGTGTTGGCTGGCGTGGTTAGCGGCGCTTCGGTGTTTGCAAATGACACTGACGGCGAATCGGACCGTCAACCGCAAGTGGGAGCCTCCGGTCGGATCGGCTGTCTGACTAACCCCAACCGGGTTGGACGTCTGAGAATTACGAAACCGGGCGTTTACGAAAATTACTTGGTCGACAGTGACTGGGCCAGTGGAAACCGCGTTAAGATCACAGCGGATAACGTTATTTTGCGGAATTGCGAAATCCGCAACGCGAGCGGCAATGGTATCGGTGTGTTCGGCCGCAATGTGGTGATCGAGAATTGTCGTATCCACCATATGCTCGCCGGCACCTACGAGGACCAAAAGGACGCACATGGCATCACCGGCCGCTGGGGCAACGTCACCATTCGCAATTGCGAAATTTACTACGTCTCTGGAGACTGCATCCAGTTCGACCCGGACCGACTTTCGCGTGGCAGCGTCGTTGTCGAGAATTGCACGCTTTGGACCGGCCCCTTGCCCGCCGACGCAGCCGGCTTCAAGAAGGGCCAGCGTCCCGGCGAAAACGCCATCGACACCAAGACACCGCTCGGCGGACCCCGAAGCCGGCTTACCGTGCGCAACTGTCTGATGTACGGCTGGAACCAGCCCAGTCAGATCAGGTTGACTGCCGCATTGAATATCAAGGAAAACGTCTCGGCACGCATCGTGAACTGTTTGTTTCGAGACAATGAGATCTGTTTTCGCCTGCGTGGCCCCACAAGCCGGGATGGAGCCGAAGTGACGATCGTCAACTGTGCGATCTACAATTCGCAAGTTGGAGTGCGCATGGAGAACCACTTGCGGGACTTAAACGTTTACCGCCTCGGCTTTGGCCCCGGTGTTGACCGCAAGTACCACCTGGTCGGCCGCGGCCCCTTCCCGGGATATGAGAACCGAGGCGAATACGCTGCGCCGCCGTTCTCGCAACTCCTCTACAGGGGTTTTCCCCGACCGACGAGCCGATCAAGGTAAGTGTGCCTCCGGATGAGTTGTTCTTGGTTCCCAGTCAGCTTGACCCATCATCGCGTTGCGCCGGAGGCCATTGAATTTTGATCACCACTTTCGTCGCCGCAGGGGAATGTTCGATGCATGTGTCGGTCGAGCATGTCACCAAGAATTTCGGCAGGCTGAAAGCGCTTGACGACGTCTCGTTTCAGCTCGGCCCTGGGCACATGTTCGTTGTGCTTGGCGCCAACGGCGCGGGGAAGACAACCCTGCTGCGATGCCTGGCGGGCTTGGTCGTTCCGACTCGTGGCACCATTCGTTATGACGGAGAAAAATTCTCTCGCGATCGGCTCGATCTTCGAAAACGCCTGTACTTCCTGCCGGACGTGCCGGTTGCCTTCCCTCAGTTTACGGTGATCGACTATTTGACGATGGTGCTGCGGATTTACGAAGTCGACCAGGAACGAATCGAAGATCGGGTTGTGGAGATCTTACGTGATTTCGACATGCTCGTTTTAGCCTACGCGAGGATGGGGACCCTATCGCGAGGTCAGTTCTACAAGGCCGGCTTGGCTGCGCTGATTGCGGTCGACCCGGAGCTATGGCTGGTAGACGAGCCATTCGCATCGGGAATGGACCCCAATGGGATCATCAAATTCAAAGACTACGCCAAAGAGGCTGCCGAGCGAGGTCGGACAGTCATCTATACGACTCAGATTCTCGCCGTGGCGGAAGAGTTTTGCACGTGCTTTTGCCTGCTGGATGAGGGTCGCGTTTTTCTGGTCGACAGTGCCGCGCGCCTGTGCGAGTGGAGTTCCGAGCAAGCGGGCGGCTTGGAGAGTCTGTTCCGGAAGCTGCGGGAGTGACGCGGGATGCTCTACGTCGACCGGACACTTCGGAGGCGACTTCGGCAAGCCGCTCGCCAAACCCTCAAGCGGGACCGCCGGCTCTGGCGCCAGGCCCTCCGACACCGCCGCTTGCGGGAAATTGGCGACTGGGGTTGGCTTTTCGTGATTTGGCTCAATCTGATCCTGGTCGGATCTCTGATCGGAGCAAGTCGGCAAAACGGGCCGGCCGGGAACGAGGTTCCTCTGCTACTGGCTTTCACACTTTATGCCTTCTTCGCCGCTTTCTGGCTCGCGACCTCCCTCAGCCACGAGCTCTGGTGGTCCGATCAATTGTTGGTGTGGCTTCACTATCCAGTGAAAGACTCCACCATTGCAGCTCACGCTTGGCGCCGCAGTGTCCACTTCGGCGTCTTCTGGTTTGTTACGACCAGCATCCCTTACTTCGTGTGGAACAGTCGCCGAGCCGACCCGTGGCCGATAGGCGTTTTGGTGGCGTTCCT
Organism: Planctomycetota bacterium; assembly: GCA_013151585.1. Lineage (GTDB taxonomy): Bacteria > Planctomycetota > Planctomycetia > Planctomycetales > Planctomycetaceae > JAADHY01. Next base: position 918 of record JAADHY010000358.1, on the reverse strand, counting down.
CGTCGCCCAATGGGTCGTCATGCTGGCGATGGCGCTGCTTGTTGGCCGCAGCCGGTCGTCTGTTCGGCTTGTCTTGGGAACGATCGGCCTCGGTGTCGCGGTCTTGGTCGTGGCCTCTTGGGATCTCCTCCATAAGAATGCGGCAATCCTTCTCCTGGAAAAGATAATTCTTTCGTGTGCGGCGCCCTTTGGCACGCTCAACGCGCTGCTGGCCATCGATCTGTCACCGAGCACGCTGGCCGGCGTGAGCGGGGCTGTCGCGCTGGGCGCGTGGGGTGCGCTTTGTCGGAGTCACATCGCATTGATGCGTTCTTACTCGTTGCCTCGTTTCGAGCGATTGTGGTCGCCGGAACGAGTGTTGGCCGAACGTCTGGAACCACAAGGAGAGGACGAATGGGCCATTGAGGACGTTCTGGGCGATCGAGCTCTGCTGAACAGAGACGGGCTCCCGGCCGCGGGACGGGCCAAACTGGCTTTTGCCGAGTACGTGGCCGACCGGGTCCGCGAAGAAGTCCGAGGCCGCAACACTCCGAAGGCGGAGTTTTGGAAACAACCGGACGTTGTGGTTCAGTTCCTTCGTCGTCGGCTGACGCCCCGCGAGCGAACCGTTATCGAGTTCTTGGCCGCGGGAAATCCCGAGAGATTGCCGACGGTGTCCGGAGCTCTGCGCGGATTGCTGCTGGCGACGATCGTCGCCCTGGCCGTCCTGCTTCTGGCCATGCGAGGGCGTCCGGGGAAGATGACGTATGGCATTTTGGCTATCTCGATCTTCTTCACCCTGAAGCGATCCCTTTCGGAAGGATGGCCCGGCTTTTTGGCCTATCCCATGGGACTGCAATGCATCCCGGTCTACGCGACTTTTCCCATCAGCTACAGAGAGCTGTCCTCAATCCTGAGAAAGGTCCGACTGGCGCGCTT
>JAADHY010000561.1:3153-9161 GCA_013151585.1 Planctomycetota bacterium | reverse complement strand
AAACCCAGGACGCAGCCGAAAGCTTGGAACCACCAAGGGTCGGCCAATCGGCGCAGCATCTCAGCGGGACCGTACTCCTCAACAATGGCCATCGTGACGGCGCCCGCCAGTCGAGTCATCCGGCGAAACAGCCAAGCGGGGGCTCGGCCGGTATGCAGCGGCAATTGAGCCATTCGGCGCTTCATGCCTGCAGTATACGGCTCCGGGACGAGCCCCTCAAGATGAGACGCGATGGGATAAAACTGCAGACGACGTTCGCGGGCGCCGGGAAATGGCAGGGGGTTTTCCGGCCCTCCCGTGGCGGTTTCGCTGGGTCGCAGGCGGGTCTTCGGATCGCGCCGTGAGGATTCAGCGTCCTTCCGATACGAAGCGAACTGCCTGACAGGATTGCGGGTTGGCTCGAGATACGAACGTCCGTCGGAACTGCCGTTGGAACGCTGGCTTCGGGCAAATCTTGCCGCTTCTGCTCAAGAAACCGGTTGTAGCGGTTCGATGAAAAAAAACGAGTCTGCGTGCACCGTACGACGTGCGCTAATGGTGTGGCGCTAACCGTGCGGCAGCACAAGCTCAGACCCGTCCTCCCAACCCGCACCCGCCAGTCTCCCGCCGCACCCTCGTTTTGGGTGTCGGGAGGAAGACTGGTGGCTCCATCCGGGCTAGCGGACGGGCTACGCGGGCCTCGATCGTGGTCATCCTATCCGAATCCGACAAGCCCTCTACCGAAAGTCGCGATTGATGTACGAGACGTTTTTCGGACTGCAACGGCGTCCCTTCGCGTCGGCACCGGACCCGAACTGTTTTGTTCCGGTCCAAACCATGCAGGCCGCCTTGGACGCTCTGGTCGTCTCGACCGAGCGATCTGGCGGGATCGCTCTGCTGACCGCGGCCCCTGGCCTGGGCAAGACCGTGCTCTGCCAAAGACTAGCGACCGAGTTGGCGGAGCAGTTCTATCCCGTGCTGCTCACCACTGCCAACTTCCCCACTCGAGGCTGCCTGCTGCAGGCGATCCTGTTCGAGCTGGAGCATCCTTACCGGCAAATGACCGAGCAAGAGCTGCGGTTAGCTCTTCTGGCGGCTTTGCGTCAGGCCCAACTTGATAAACGCCAGTTGCTGCTGATCATCGACGAGGCTCATCTGCTGAACAGCGACGTGCTAGAAGAAATCCGAACGCTCACGAATTGGGTCGAAAACGGCGAGCCGCTGGTCCGAGTGGTGCTGAGCGGACAGTTGCCCCTGGAAGAAATGCTCACAGCCCCGGAATTCGAAGCCATCAACCAACGCGTTTCCTGTCACGTGACGCTCGAACCGCTGACCCAGCAGGAATCGGCTGACTACGTACGTTGGCGAGTCGAATGGGCCGGCTCCACGCTGGACACGGTTTTCACCCCGGAAGCCATGCGCGTGATCTGCTACGCCAGCGATGGAGTGCCGCGGTGCTTGAACCATCTGTGTGACCACAGCTTGCTTCTGGCCTTTGTCGCCGAGCAGAAGCCGGTCGAGGCCGTCACGGTGCGGGAAGCGCTGGAGGACCTGAAGCAGTTGCCGCTCCACTGGAGAGAACCAACTTGGATGGAACCGGCCATCCATCATGTCGCCGAATCGGCGGCGATTTCCGCTGGCCAGCCCGAAGCGGAGAATCCCCCAGAGTTCGAAACGCCTGTTGCGTCATCGGAAACGGCCACCTCCGAGGTCGCCGAAGCTCTTCCCCCCGGAAGAGGCTTGGCCGAAGACCGTCGTGATGAGGCCGAAGACCGTGGCGAGGAAGACGTCTTCTTACCGAAGACAGAATCTTCCAGCTCGACGCCAGCCGTGGCGTGCATCGAGGTTGGCGCTCCCGAAGAGTCCTGCCACGGATTCGACCAGCCGCCAGCCCAAACGGATATCGCCCTGGCCGACCCCGCCTGCGACTACGAGCTGCTCGAAACGGATACACCGGCGCCGGAACCCCGCGAATCCGCGGCCGACGTCGATTCCTCTCCCGCTGTCGTCGAGTCTCCTGGTTTGGTCGAGGCCCCGGCCGTGATCGAGTTCGGGTCGGAAGGGATCGATGCCCACGCCGCGGCCAGCGACCATAGCGAAACGCCCCCAATGTCATCGTTAGAGCCGTCGTCGAAACCGGAGGGACCGCCGGAGCGGTCGTGGCCGGAGACCGAACCCCTTTACGGAGCGCCGGACGACAGTTCGTGCATCGCCCCAGCGGACGTCGCCTTTGGACCCGGTGACATGACGGACGTCGATCCCGAGCGTAGCAGCGTGGAGTCCATCGACGCCGCGGTCATCGACACCGAGCCTGCCGGCACGCAGCCAGAAGTCGTGCAGACCTCTCAAGAGGACTCAGCCGGATCGGTTCCGGCGACGGACACCTCGACGGCGCCGACGCCGGCGGATAAGGATGAGTTTAGACATCACAAACAACAACGCCCTGTGGCGGACGCCGAGTCGATCGCAGCCGACGAAGAGGAATTCGTCGAAGAGGTCGTCGAAGACCGCTATGCCGCTCTGGATGCGATGGCGGAATTGCCGGAAGGTTTCGGAGGAATCGTTTGGGAGATCGGCTCGAAGCCCTCCTCCAGCCAGCAGCCTGCGGCCAGTTCCGACAGCGTTTGTGAGGAGGCCGACACGGCGACGAGCCCCGAAGGCAGCGAAAGTTCCATCGACCGTGACGACTTCAGTGCCGCCATCCTGCCTGACGAAACGTCGGCGGCGGATGGCGGTCTGGGCCCCGAATTGAGCTCTGCGGACGAAGCCGAAACCGGTGTCGAAGCCGACTCAGGCCCCGAATCGACTTCTTCCTCTGGGACAGCGGCCGAGGAGCCCAGTTCGGCGGAGTCAGCTTTGGTCCAGCGTGCCGAACCGGACCAGCCGTCTCAGCAGGCCCAAACTTCCGATCCAGCAATCGAGGCGTCAACGCACGAACCGCCTCTCTACTCGGATCCCCGACCGGACCTGGTCGTCGAAGAGATGCTCCCGTTGATTACGGCGTCGACCGAGGGATGGATATCCGTCGAGACGACTCCCTTAGCCGATCGCTCCGACATAGCCGCGGTCCCATCCTCCGGGGGGGCCGAAGAGGACACCGGGGACATCGAAGAACAGATCGGCCAGGCGGTGCTCAATATGTGTGTTGACACACGCGAAGCCCTGGCGGTGGACTCAGGAACGGACTGCGCAATCGAGCGGCTCGGCGAGCGACCGGATGATTCGGCCGCGGACAGCCACTCGGAATCCTCCTCGGCGACGGGTCCGGCAATTGTCTCCCGCGATCCGTCAGGGCCGACGTGTGAGGCGGAACCTCCCACAGCAGCGGATTCCGACCAGTGTCCTTCTCACTCGGACGCAGCTAGTTCGGCGTCTGAGCGACCGGCTGTTTTCGAGTCCGGCTATGGGGACACGAACGCCGCCGATCCGGACGACCTGGACATCGTTCGAGCGCCTCGGGGCGAACCGGCTCAGCCGCCAGCCTCCTCCTCGGAACCACCCGATCGGCCATCATCGTCTGAACGAGCAGCGGCCGAGGCCGCTGTCCATTCGGGTGGCCACACCGCGTCGAGCAAACGCCCCTACGCTCATCTCTTCAGCGAACTCCGCCGCCGCCAGTCGATTGGGTATTGAACACTCGCGGCCAATTGCCACCTTCGCATCCCATCCGATGATGGGTAAACCGACACCGCCGGGAGGCATTCTGTCGCTAGCCATCGCGAGGCGCCCGCTTTTGCGTCACAACGAGAAGGAGCAGCGCACCGGCCAACCCGGCCCACGCCGGGGGCCGCCGTACCAGGCTTTGCAAATCGAATCCGGCAAGAAAACAGTAGACGTCGACGACCAACCCCGCTGCCAATCCCCAAACGCCGCCGAGCACTGCGAAGCTTGCGACTTTGATCCCGCGGCACGTCCGGCGAGAAATTCTTGCGCCCCTCGTCCGGCAAACCGCGCCGAAGACGACAAGCATGCAGGCAATGCCAAAGAATGTCGAGGCGTAAGCGGCCCAAAGCTCCGCCGCAGGAAACATCGGACGACCTCTCTGGTGCTAACAGGCTAACCGCGGCATTGCCGGTGCGCCGGAGGCATCTCGTGGCTGTGGCACCGGCTCCCAATTTCTGCCGAACCTTTCGCGGCTGTCCCTCAAAAAGCCGAAGGCAGCAGTACTGGGCATGATGCTCACTTGCCGGTCATGGCAAGATGAGTGACCGTGCGCAGTCGCGAACCGACCTGGCGAGGTTGGCACGGCCCGGCGGTAGTTGGCCAGCGACAGGTGATCGCAAGAAGGAAGGATATCGCGGCAGCGGCCTAGTGGGAAGACGTTGTCGTCCGCTTGGCTGGCCCCGTCGTCTGTTTCGATGACATCGATCCCGCAGGGACTCTTTCCGTAGACGCGGGCGGGTTGTCATACCGGTCGGTGTAGTAAAGGTAGGGCGAGATGATCCAGGCGATGTACGGATGGCGGTTGTAGTTCGGCCATTGATGGCCGAGACCGACCAGGTTGGTGACGTCGAATTCGGCGATCTTTCCTGCCAGCCAGCCCAAGCGATGTCGATCTCGTGTGGTGAACCCCGATCGCGCCAAAGCTCGGCGCGAGAACGGCTTCCGCAGAGGGTACAGGCCGAGCACCACGTCCAGGTGATTTTGCAGGTTCACCAAATACTCAACACCCCACAACGCTCTGTCGTACCGTTCGCCCGGATTCAGCCAGTTATGGTCGATAGCCGCCGCTGCGAAAACGGCGCGGAGCGGGCGTCTCGGAGAAGAACAGTCCAACGTGTGTCCCTGAACCTGACCTCCACTCAGCAGATGCAATGCCGAGGCGATCACGCGGGTCCCATGACTGTGACCCAACAAGCTGACCGGGTGGTCAGGCGGAATCAAGTTGATCAACTGCGCCAGATAAAAGCCGTTGAATCCGCCACGGCGGCCCAAGATCGCCACGTCGATTTGAGGGATGCCCGTGATCGGAGCCTCGCTGGGCCATGTGTAAAACACCACATGCAGCGGGTACTCGGGCGCCGCCGCTCGAATCCAGGCGTACGTCCAGCGTGAGTCGGCCACGACCGAAGCAAACGGCACAAAGCTACCGTGGGCGACGATGCAAACCGGCACGTTCGGAACCAGAGAGGCCAAAAACTCCTCGCGCGACGCCCGTACCCAACGCCCGTCCGGGCCGACGCGGAAGTATTCGAACGGACAGACGACTTGGCAAGGCCCCGCATGCTGCCAGCAGTGTCGGCTGCTGACAATCCAATAATCGGGCCGACAAGCCGTGCCCAAAGCAGGCGGAACCGAGCGGGGTCGTGAGGATGGCGACGGCGCCGAGTTCGACGGATTCGATTCGGAACCGCTCGAGCCGACTGCGCCGCGGGACGCGGTTGTTGAACTTGCATCGCTCTGCGCAGAGAGATCGCGTGGCGCGCCCATCGCCAGCCAGAACGCCGCCAGCAGACCGGCAGCGCAAAAGCGACGCAACCTGACCACGTCCATCTCAAAGCTCATCAGTCGGTACATCTCGGCGTGTGCGGTCGGTGGAAGCAAAGAAAGAACGCCGCAGGACGGCTGTGTCTTTATCGGTCACACGCCGAGGGGAAAGGTTTTTTTCAGACGGATTTCACATCCTACGGACCGTGACTGAACTGCTGGTCTTTTCTAGGTTAGCTCAGACAAGGATTGCGAGATGGGACGAAGCGGGTCGGCCGACCAGATTCCGCGCGCGATCACAGCGGCCCCATCGGTTCTGCTCAGCATGAGAAGCAAGAGGCATGCACGGAACGCGCCGAACAGACGGACTGTTCGGCCGAAAAACTCGTGCAGTCCACACGCCGAGCTCATCCTTTCCGGCGAGAAGAGAAGTTCTTACGGTCCGCTGGTTCCACACCACTTTTGTTCGACGCGGACTCGGCCCCTTTCCCGAGAGCGTCTTTGGCGGGTAAGATGATGACAGCGAATCGGCGGCGTTCGGTCGATGAGGGGGGCACCAAAGCGCGAGGCCGATCACGGGAACCATTTTTCCAGAACGGTTG
>JAADHY010000561.1:0-3140 GCA_013151585.1 Planctomycetota bacterium | reverse complement strand
ATGACTGTCGCTGGCGCGGCCTCGGTGTCGACGTCGCATGTGTTTGTCTGACCTCCTTGTCGATTGCTGCTTGACTCGCGGGCCGTTGTTTGAAGTTTGTTTCCGTAGGAACCGCACGTCCGCATGACTTTCGACTTCATCAATCCCTTGATGCTGATCGGACTGGCCGGGCTCGCGTTGCCCATTTTGGCCCATCTGATCAGCAAGAAGAAATACGACATCGTGCACTGGGGTGCGATGCAGTTCTTGGAGCTTGGCCGGAACGCCCGGCGGCGGCTTCGGCTGGAAGAGCTGCTTCTGCTGCTGGTGCGCATGGGGTTGGTGGCTTTGCTGGTTGTTGCGTTGGCTCGGCCTTGGGTCGCGGGGGGCTGGTTAACGCGGTATGTTTCCAAGCAGAACCGCGACGTCGTCTTCGTGATCGACGGCTCGTACAGCATGGGCTGGGAAGGCGACGGCAAGACTCCGCATGAAGCGGCGCTGCAGTGGGCTCGCGACTTTCTGGAAGAGCTGCAGACAGGCGACACGGTCGCTTTGATCGACGCCCGGGACCGGCCGAGGGCGGTGATCGAGTTTCCCACGAGTGACTTGGACCAAGTTCGCGCCGAGCTGGACAAGCTGCCGCCTCCAGCCGGCACGGCGAATCTGGCCGAAGGGGTCGCCAAGGCGATTCAGATCCTGACCCGCACAAGCAATCTGGTGCGAGAGGTGATTGTTTTGTCGGATGGACAGGCTCTTTCCTGGCGTGCCGACGACGAGAGCCTGTGGTCGCGCATCGACGACCTGCGTCAGCAGCCAGCGGTGCGACCGAGGATTTGGGCCGTCAACGTTCGCGGCCCGACGACCGAAACCCCCGAGAATTTCCTAGTCGACCGATTACAAGTCTCACGCGAGCTGACCGTGGCTGGCTTCCCGCTCCGAATCAGCACCCGGGTCAGGCGGTCAGGGGGCGAGGGCCCAGTCCTGCGTAAAGTTTACCTGGAAGTCGACGGCCAACGGCTGTCCGAAAAGACATTGAATTTGCAGTTGCCGCCCGACGGAGCAGCGAGCGTCGAGTTTGAGTACCGGTTTCGCTCGCCCGGCGCGCATCAGGTGAGCGTGGTGCTGGATCGTGATTTGCTCCCAGGCGACGACCGAGCCGACGCGGCGATTCGTGTCGCACGAGCTTTGCCCGCTTTGCTCGTGGACGGCGATCCTCAGCCCGATCCCGCTCGGACGGAAACTTTTTTCGCCAAAGCCGCTTTGACGGCATCTTCCAACGACGCGCCCTGGGTCCAAGCAGCCGTGGTGGCGTGGGATCAATTCCGTTCCGACGACCTGAAAGGCGTCGAGGTTGCCTTGCTGATGAACGTTCCCCGTTTGACCGATACCCAACTCGGAGCGCTGAAGGACTTCGTCCGGGATGGCGGCGGCCTTTGCATCGCCCTGGGAGATCGCATTGACGTGACTCGCTATCGCTCGCGTCTGCTTGCGGCGGACGGCGGACTGTTGCCGGCGGAGCTGATCGGCAAGGCGGCTGACACGGATGATTCGCTGCCGGGCGTCTACGTGTCTGACACGAGCTTGGAGTTGCCTTGGTTGAAGCGGTTTCGCCGAGCGGCTGGCGGCGGCTTCACCGATGCCCGATTCGCTCGCTGGTGGAAAGTGCGTCCGCGAGTTCCCAAGCCCCGTGCCGAGCCCTCCGAGTCCGGGAAGACCGGCCAGACAAAACCCACGGGCACAGCCGAACGAGCGCGCCGCGGCGACCGAGCAAAGCGGCCGGACGCTGTTCCAGCCGCGTCGAACGGCCTCTCGCCGAATCGCGTTTCATCGTCTTCCGACACCGAAGCGGCGCGGCCGCCGTCGGGCCAAGCCGGCCCCAGCCCCCCGCTTGTCGAAATTCGTCTGGACACGGGCGATCCGTTGCTGCTGACTCGACGTGTGGGACGGGGCCTGGTCGCGCTCTGGACATCCACCCTCGACGCCGACTGGAACACGCTGCCGGCCAAGCCGGACTATGTTCCGTTTTTGCACGAGCTGATTTTTCGGCTGACATCCGGCAAAACGCAGCGCAACGTTATGCCCGGCATGCCGCTGATTGCGCCTCTGCCCGAAGGGACCGAACTGAGCGAGCTGATCTTCGTCGGCCCGAATGAGATGACGTTCGAGCCGGAGCGGGCGGGAGATGAGCTGCGTCCGCTGGTGCAACTGAACGATACCCGTTTGCCGGGCGTGTATCGCTTGAAGCGACGGGCGGATCATTCGGCCGACCGTCGCGTCCGGGTGGCCGCTGGCGCGGCGGCCGAGACGATCGAAGAGTGTTTCGTCGTCGATTTTGACCGAACCGAGTCAGACCTGCGCCCGCTCAGTGACGGCGAAAAAACAGCTCTGTGCCACAAAAACCGCATGGGATTCGTACAAACGCAAGACGAGCTGCGACAGGAGATATTCGCGGAGGATTCCCAGACGGAGATCTGGCATCTTTTGCTCTGGGTGTTTTTGGTGATCCTGGTGGCCGAAGTGGTGATGACCCGGCGATTGGTCCAGACCGGGCACGCGGTCGTGGAAGAGCAACCCGCGACTTGACCGGTCCCGCAACGGGACAACAACGATGGAATACGGGCATTTGGTTTTTCGCGCGTGGGAATCCAAACCGTGGCTCGTCTTTTGTGTCGGGTCAGCGGTATTGGCGATCGTGTTGATCGTCATGCTTCTGCGCTACGAGCGCCGGCTGGTCCCGCGTCGCGTCGGCAACACGTTGCTCGTCCTGCGCACGGCCATTGTGACCCTGCTGCTGCTGACGTTGCTGGAGCCAGTTTTGAGCTGGACGGTCCGGCGGGAACGCTCTGGGCGGATTCTGATCGCTCTGGACGTCTCGGACAGCATGAGCACGACGGATAACCACGCCTCGCGCGCGGAAAAGCTCCGCTGGGCTCGCAGCCTTGGCATGATCGGCAATCCGACCATCAACCAGCGGCTGGACCAGTGGATTGCGGCCTGGCAGCGCGGCGAAGAGCCGCGATGGGTCGGGCCGGACGAAACGGCCGATCCCGAACGTCGAGCGGAATTGGAGCGGATTCGAAGGGAAACCATCGAAGGGATTTTTGCCGAGCTGGATAAGATTCCTCGAAAAGAGATCGCGCTGCGGCTGCTCACCAAAACGG
>JAADHY010000696.1 GCA_013151585.1 Planctomycetota bacterium | reverse complement strand
AGAACGTTGTCCGCGAGTCGGTGCATGTTTCTGATGGTTATCGTGTGGCCGACGGTCCTCCTGCTGTCGGCCTACCATCATGTCGAGGGAGTAGCTTACGCGAGCGACTTCTTACTGGAGGAATTTGGCGAGTTGTCGCAGATGAGCTTTCTGGCCAATCGCCGTTACAGCTTATGCTGCCAACTCGAATGGGGTAGCAGCCATCTCTAGCTGCGGTTACTCAATCCGCGCCAGGACTTTGTTTTCAAGTGGGCAGGTTTTGGAGGCGGGGCCGTGTGACTCTCGCGGCCCCTGAGAAAGCTTAGCAGCTTACAGGAATGGACTTTGATTGCAGCCAGCTACGTGCGGACATATCCTGTCGTTTCTTGCCATGTTCCAATTGAGAAAGTGCTGATGGAACGGGGATTAGCCTTCAAGTTATGGTGGATGGCTGTCGGCGCGGCTGTAGTCGTCTGTGTCGTTCAGGTACGCTCGCACGACCGGCGTGTCCTCGATCGAGTCCAAAAAGAGAGCGAGACCAGAGCGCGATTGCGAGCGTTCGCGTGGGCTTACACTTGCTTCGTGATGGAAGAGGGGCGGCGGCCGGAGACACTCACAGAGCTTCGCGCGCGGATGCGGAACCATTGCGAATGGGCCAACGCTGCCCTGCCGGGGGCGGGGTTTCCGGCCTATTTTTCGGCAGCGTGGACGGGAGCCGATGCATGGTCACACGAGATCCACATGACCGTGTCCGACGACGAACGGAGTGTTTCCTTCGTGAGTCCAGGGCCGAACGGAATGTTGGGCGATGGTGATGATATCCGACACAGCGTCCCATACGTGGGCCTCGCACCTCACTAACAGCTTCCAACCGTCGCCGTCAGTGATGGAGAAGCGATTGTGGATAGTGGCCGACGGATGACTGGGACGGGTGGCTGGGGTCGAACGCAGTGAGCCCCCCGGCTATCCTCCTGCGATCCGGCGGGGCACAGACGAGCCGCAAATGCCGCTCGTTCGGCAGGCAGTCCACGGATCCCGCGGATGAGACGGACACGTTCACCTTCGACGAGGAAGGAAATATCCTCACCGCGGCCGAGGCCGGTATGACGACACGGCGACGTTCGCTTATGAGAACGCCGGCCGCTTGGCGAATGAGAGCTTAACTATCGATGGCGTGACCTACACGATCCAGCCTTCTTACGCTAAAACGAGGCCTTTGCGATTGAGCTCATCGATGACCATGCGGCGAGGTCCTGCGGTAGGCTGGGGTCCCGGCGGTCACGGGAGGCCCATCTGTGGACAGCTCGGGAATTCGGCACCGCGGCGGCTGAGTTTTCACGGCCGATGGCCGCCCCGCCGGCAGTGGAGCGGACGGCGGTCGCAAACGGGAGACACATCCGACCACGCGACGAATGGAGGACGGGTGGGGTTCGTGTCCCAATTGCGCTGTTGCGATACGGTTGATGGCAGGCCGATGCCCAAGGCGGTGTATCAGACAAGTATCCGCGGAGCATTTGGGAGCACTGTGCCGGCGCCGGATGGTGCGAGAACTTACGTTTTTCGGATCCGTGCTGCGAGACGATTTCGGACTGGAGAGCGACGTCGATGTTCTGGTAGTCTTCGGAGACAGTAAGGACTGGGACCTATGGGGCGGGCTCGCCATGCGGGAGAAGCTTTGCTTTTGTTCGGAAGGGAAGTTGACTTTGTCGAGCAGCGAAGGCTTGCACAATCCTTTTGGCCGACGTTCCATCCTTCCTTCGCGCCAAGCGGGCGATCTGTGCAGCCGAATGACGGGGACACCGCCTTGTAGCTCGACATGTTCGAAGCCCCAAGACTACTGCACAAACAGTCGAGACCCGCAGTCGCGAGAACTATCCGCGTCACGCGCTTTCGCAGGCACCCGTGGGACGCAAAGGCGAGGTCAGAAGGGAAACTGCGCGCAAAGTCTCGGGGCTTTTTCGGGAAACTCAGCACGAAATCCCGTGGGCGAGGATCATCGGGCGGCGGCACGTCGTGGCACACGAGTATGATTGAATGGAACACGACAGAATATGGTCAGTGATTACAGTCCACTTGCCTGCGCCGATCGGGCAGCTTCGGGCGTTTCTTCTCCCGGAAGCTGCCGGTAATTCAGAACAAAGGAACGAATCGTGAGAGGGATGTTTTGGCTGGTCCTTGATCGACCCAACGACGGAGACGAGGGGCTTTTCTCGAGGTGCGGGATGCCAGAAGATGTCTTCCCAAGCGAACTCTTCGCTGCGCTCACTGTGTTAATGAGTCTTCTGGTAGCCGGTTGTGGGATGGACGATTCGCGTGATGTTCCTCCGGCGAGCAATGCGTCTGCTCCTCCGGTGCAAACCGCGCCGGCGCTGCCCGACGACGGGGGCATGACCGTCTCCGAGCTGCAGCGAGAGCTCAAGAAGAAGAACCCCGGTTACTCAGGTCAAGGCAAGTTTCGCAAAGCAGGCGGCGAGATCAGACTGGCCGACTTATCCTTCAGCGGCGTCACGGATATCAGCCCTTTGAAGGGATTGCCGTTGGAGCGGCTTGATCTGCGTGGCCTGGAGATTTCCGACATCAGCCCGCTGGAAGGCATGCCGCTGCGCGAACTTTTCCTCGAGCAGACCAAAGTGACGGACCTGAGCCCGCTGAAAGGCGCCCCCCTCCGTGTGCTCTACTTGAACGACACCCCTGTCAAAGATATTTCGCCTTTGGCCGACTGCCCGCTGGTTCAACTGAATCTGACCGGCACCCAAGTGGCTGACATCAGCCCGGTCCGCTCCTTGCCGCTCGGCACGCTCTGGATCGGCAAAACGAAAGTGACCGATCTGTCGCCGCTGGCGGACAAACATCTGGAAAGTCTCGACGTTCAGGACACGGCCGTCGCCGATCTGAGCCCGCTGGCCGACATGACCACCCTGCGGCGGCTCAACATCGTCGGTTCGCAGGTGACGGACCTCACGCCGTTGGCCAAACTGAATCTGACGCGCTTGCTTTTTACTCCGTCGCGAATCAAAAAGGGGCTGGAAATCGTGCGCGCCATGCAGTCGCTGCGGGAATTGGATGTGGAATTTCGCGAGCCGCGTCGTTTGTCGCCAGCCGAGTTTTGGAAGCGTTATGAGGCGGGCGAGCTCCGTTGAAGTTCCTCCGCACGCTGTTTGCGGCGTGGGCCTGCTACTTTGTCAATTCGGAAAAGTGGGATGGCCAAGTAATGCGGAGCAGGCGTCTCGCCTGGTCGGCCGAGACAGCCGCGCTACAACGAAACGGAACCCCAACTTTCTGCTGTGACATAGCCTTAACGGGGTCTGCCCGCCGCAACCAACAGCGTGTGAGAGTGAGCGGAAGGCGCTAGCCTCCGGTACTTTTTGCTAGCCGAATCGAGCCGACCGCACGCTAGCGCGTTGCGTTTACATACTATCTTGGCTGCAAGAAGACGTTCGCGCCGTGCTGGCATATCGGGACGGAAGACACTACGACCGCTGGAACAGCCGCCAGTGGGCCAGATGAAGCTTCTGTGTCCAGAATTGGGCGAGCGTGGCCAAAGTCCCAAGCGCGTACACCACGCTGCGGCGGAAGTTGATGCTCGACGCCTCTTCGAAGTACCGCACGGGCACGGGAATGTCACCGAGTTTGAAGCCGAAGTAGACCGCCTGGATCAGGAACTGGCTGTCAAAGACGAAGTCATCCGAGTTGACTTCGAAGGGGATCGTTTCCAGCACGTCTCGACGGTATGCTCGGAAACCACTGTGGAAGTCGCCCAGGTTCTGCCCCAGAGCGATGTTCTCAGTGATCGTCAGCGCCCGG
>JAADHY010000462.1 GCA_013151585.1 Planctomycetota bacterium | reverse complement strand
CACCTCCGAACGCGCCCCGGCTGCCCCTTCACAAGACGCCCTAAACCCGCCAGCTTACGGCCAGAAAAAAACAAAAGCTGACATGCACCCCAACGCCGGCAACGCCGTCATGTTGTGCTCGTCATGCATGGCGGCGCGGAAGGGTGACCGGGGTGAGCGCAGCGAAGCCCCGGGAATCGGCGGCCTGAAGGCTCACTTCGTTCGACCCCAGCTACCCGGCCGCGACGACCGGCTCCTAGGCGTAGTGTTTCCGTGGAAGCTTTGCAGCCCCACGGGCCGCTCCGGTAGAATCCGTAAGCCCGTCGGCGTGGCCGCGTCGGTCAGACGACCAATGGAAAGGACAAACGGATGAAGCGACTTCTGGCGATATTTTTTGTGTCACTGGTCTTGGCAACCGTTTCGCCATCGGTCCGTGCCGAGAACTGGCCCTGTTGGCGCGGGCCGCGAGGCGACGGCACCAGCCTGGAAACCGATTTGCCGGTGCGGTGGAGCGCAACGGAGAACATCGCCTGGAAACGGCCGATTCCTTATCGCGGCCACGCCTCGCCGATCGTGTGGGAGGACTTCGTGTTCCTGGTCGGCGCGGATGAGCCGCGCGAGAACCGTATGTTGATGGCCCTGGATCGCCAGACCGGTGAGACGCTGTGGGAGCGCGTCGTCTTGCACGCTCCGCTGGAGACGATCAACCGGCTCAATAGTTACGCGTCCAGCACGCCGGCTACCGATGGCGAACGAATCTACGTGACCTTTCTGGAAGTGGAAGGCCGGACGGTGCCAGCGCCGAACGTCTCGCGGCCCCGCCCCGTAACGCCCGGTCAGATGGTCGTCGCCGCCTATGACTTTCAGGGACGCCGTCTGTGGATGGTCCGGCCGGGGCCGTTCGTCAGCGTTCATGGATTTTGCAGCTCTCCCGTCTTGTTCGAAGACCTGGTCATCGTCAACGGCGATCATGACGGAGATTCCTACATCGTTGCGCTGGATCGACGCACGGGCCGAACCGTCTGGAAGACGCCGCGCAAGCATCATACCCGCAGTTACTGCACACCGATCATTCGGCAGATCGGCGGTCGCCTTCAGATGATGCTCTCCGGCGACAAGTCCGTCTGCAGCTATGACCCGCGCGACGGCTCTCTGATCTGGTTCATGGAGGGACCCACCGAACAGTTTGTGGCGTCGTTGGTTGACGCACGCGGGCTGGTGCTCGTAACGGGCGGATTCCCCGAGCGGCACATGCTGGCCATTGATCCTTCCGGCCGCGGCAACATCACCGATTCCCCGTACATCAAGTGGCACCATCAGCGTGCGAGCCTGATTGCCTATGTGCCGTCGCCGATCGCTGTGGGCGATTACTTCTATTGCATTTCAGACCGTGGATTCGGAGCGTGTTACGAGGCCGTCACCGGCAGAGTTCAGTGGCAAGCTCGTATGGGGCGGCGATTCAGCGCTTCGTTGGTCGCCGCCGACGGCCTGATCTACTGCCTGGACGACGACGGCATTTGCAAAGTCATCCGGGCTAGCCCCAAATTCGAACTCGTGGCGGAAAACCGACTCGGTGAGCCCACCTACGCGTCCATCGCGATCAGTCAGGGGCAGCTTTTTCTACGCACATTGGAGAATCTGTACTGCATCGGAAAGCCTAGAAACCATCCGTCGAACTGACGGGCCGAAGAACGTCACTGGCCGACGCTGCCCGGCGACACGCGACATTCGATCCATCCGGCTTATCAGCCAGCTTTTTTGCGCCTACGGGGCCGGAGGGTCGCGCTCGGCCACCCCGTCTCTCTGAACCGAAGTGGGTGGTCCGCCACGACACACGGGCGCCCCGACGCCGCCCGTTATTTCCCGGGCAGATCGACCTTGATGTGCAGTTCGCGCAGTTGGTGCGGATCAACGGGCGACGGAGCCCCGCTGAGCAGGTCAGTGGCCTTTTGCGTTTTCGGGAACGCGATCACGTCGCGGATGTTGTCGTCGCCCGAAAAAAGCATGACCCACCGGTCCAATCCCAAGGCGATCCCGCCGTGCGGCGGAGCTCCGTAGCGCAGCGCCTCCAGCAGGAATCCGAATCGCCGTTCCGCCTCTTCCTCGCTGATGCCCAACAGGCCAAAGACCTTTTGTTGCACGACGGGATCGTGAATACGGATGCTGCCGCTGCCCGCTTCGCAGCCATTGCAGACTAGGTCGTAGGTCTGAGCGCGAACCTTGCCCGGATCGGAGTCCAGCAGGGGCAGATCTTCCACCACGGGATAGCAAAACGGGTGGTGCTCAGCGTCCCACCGTTGCTCGTCTTCGTTCCAACTGAAAAGCGGAAAGTCGATGACCCAACAGCATTTCAGCTCGTTCGGGTCGTAAAGCTCCAGCTCCTTGCCCAGTCGGTTCCGCAAGGCAGCGAGGGCGGCCGATGTGACTGAGTCCTCGCCAGCGATGAAGAACAACAGGTCGCCGTTTTCCGCTCCCATTCGTTCGATGATCGCTTGATGATGGGTTTCGCTGAAAAACTTCGCCACCGGTGAATCCAGCCGGCCCTCTTTGACGCGGAAAAAAACCAGCCCTTTGGCACCGAAATCGGAAACATAATCGGTCAGACCGTCGATGTCCTTGCGGCTGTACTTTTCCATCGCGCCTTTGGCGTTCAGCCCCCGGACGCGGCCTCCTTCTTCGACCGTTTTACGGAAAACGCCGAAATCGCATTCCGCCGCGATGTCGCCGATGTCGACCAATTCCAGGCCGAACCGGAGGTCCGGCTTGTCGGTGCCGTAGCGTTCCAACATGTCCCGGTAGCTGTACCGCGGCAGCGGCAACGACACTTCCTCACCACGCAGCTCTTTCATCAAGTGGGCGACCAGTCCGTCAATGACGTCCAGAATGTCATCCCGCTCGACAAAGGCCATCTCCACATCGATCTGAGTGAACTCGGGCTGACGGTCCGCCCGCAGGTCTTCGTCTCGGAAGCAGCGGGCGATCTGCATGTACCGGTCATAGCCGGCCACCATCAGGATTTGCTTGTAGATTTGCGGCGACTGCGGCAATGCGTAGAAACAGCCGGGATGCACTCGGCTGGGGACGAGATAGTCGCGCGCTCCTTCGGGCGTGCTCTTGCCCAGCATCGGCGTTTCGATGTCCAGGAAGCCCAGCCGATCGAAGTAGTCGCGCGTCGCTTTCGTCAGGCGGTGACGCAGCAGCATCGCCTTTTGGAGGGCCGGCCGACGCAAGTCGATGAACCGGTACCGCAGCCGCAGCTCTTCGTTCGGCAGGTCGGGTGAGCTGGGCTCGAAGGGCGGGCGTTTGCTTCGGTTCAGAACCACCAGTTCGCGCGCAACAACCTCGATTTCGCCCGTAGCCAGCTTTGGGTTCACGTTGCCCGACCGGCTGACCACCTCGCCCGTCACTTGGATGACGTCCTCACTGCGCAAACTGCGGGCAACCGTTTGCATTTCGTCGTCGAAGGCCATGTTGAAGACGATCTGCGTGATGCCGTAGCGGTCTCGCAAATCAACAAAGACCAGTCCGCGGTGGTCCCGGTAATTTTGGACCCAGCCGCACAGAGTGACCTTTTGGCCAATATGCTCCGGTCGCAATTCGCCGCACGTATGAGTTCTGAGCACGCCACCGTTCCTTTTTTGCCGAAGAAATCGCTTCGAACGCCCCAAAGCCAATTGGGGAAGAATTATAGGGGAAGCGGGACGGGGAGCAATGCAACGTCGACTCGATGGGTCTGGCAATTTTGACTGGCGCGGTCTGGGAAAAGTAGGTAAGATTGCTCCGGGCAGCGGAACAGTCCGCTGCGCAAGCATTCGGAGA
>JAADHY010000597.1 GCA_013151585.1 Planctomycetota bacterium | reverse complement strand
GGGCGAGCCGGACCGCGTTGATCCGGACCGCTCGGGGACGGACTCGCGTCCCCTCGGTTCGCATCGGCACCGTCATCGGCGCCCACCTGGATCAAGAAGGACCGAGCGGTTTCAACATGGCGGACGGAGCCGAGTCCCAAAGCCTGACACTCGCTCAGAACGCGTTCGGCCTCGCGGTCGATTTGGCCCAAAGCGGGTCGGATTTCGACTTCCCAAAGCATGACGGTCGATTGCGTCCTTTCTTCGCTGGCGGTTGGCATCTCCGGCATCGCTGGGAGACCTCCGGTCGCGAGGGTTTACTTTTTCGTTGAAGAAGTCCCCCAGCCCCTCTTGAGTTGAGTCGTGCCTCAGGCTAGACGTTGCCTCTCTAGCCACTGCATGTAGCGGGCTCGAGCCTCCTCGGTCAACCGCCCCCCTTTTTCTGTCCTCACGGCAAATGGTCCGAAACCGGCCTTTTCGAACTGCCCTCGGTCGTCCGCACCGGTCAGCCACATGAAATGCTTAGATACGCGCAGTTCGAGCAACTCTACCCCGTTTACACGTTTCACGTAGTTCACCACGTCCTCAACCGAGCAGTCACCAAGTTCGAAGACAGCCCGATTGATCTTCGCCGTTTGTCTATTTAGGGCGCTCCCAAAGGCGTCCTTCCCTCCTAGCGGTCCATGAGCGTACTTCATCAGCAATCTCCTCTCACCTCGACAAGGCGGGGCAATGAGCGTCTGTGACCCGGCGCTCATGGTTATGTCCATCGACAAGATGCCGCGGCCAACTGCGTCCGCCACACCTCCAGACGCATCGAGTACTCTTTGCCCCGCGTCGGCCAAGCCGACTGCGAAGCGACCGCTGGCGGGCTCACACGCCCTTTGCGCGCTGGACCAAGCGATCGCGACGCGCTTTTGCCCGCCGCAACAACTCGATCACGCTTTCCGCGTCGCGACGCCCCAACGCCTCGCGAAACGCGGCGATCTGACTGGTGAACCGGTCCAACTGCTCGACAACCGCCTCGGCGTTACACATCAAAATGCTTTGCCACAGCGCTGGGTCACCGGATGCAATCCGCGTGGTGTCGGCAAAACCGGTGGCGGTGAAAGGCTGATTCGTTTCCGATACGGCCAGCGCCAAAGCGGCGGCGGCGACATGCGGCAGGTGGCTGGTTTGAGCAACCACGGTGTCATGCTCCTCAGGCGACAACTCGACCACCACCATGCCGAGCCCGCGCCAAAAACTTTGCACGCGCCGAACCGCGTCCGGTGGCGACTCGGGGGACGCCGTTACAATGCACACGGCTCCGTCGAACAGCTCGGCGTCTGCATATTCGAATCCCGACTTCTCTGACCCCGCCAGCGGATGCGAACCCACAAAGACGACCTCGGACGGCAGCCCGTTCTTCAACTCTCGGCAGATGCCCCCTTTCACACTGCCGACGTCGGTGATCACCGTCTGGGAGGCACAGCGACCGGCCCCGGAACATTCGGCCTGATCGACGTCCGATGCCTTCGAGTCGTCCCGGCCCCGGGAGCAGCCAGCGGCGATGCGGCGCACGTCCTCAGCGATCCGATCCACTGGCGTGCAGACCACGATGAAGTCGGCTTTCCGGCCAGCCTCCGTCGGATCGGTGGAAACTTCGTCGACGATCGCTGCCTGGCGCGCCAGCTCGAGCCGCTGCGGATTGCGGCCGATCCCTAACACGTGCCGGGCCAGTCCACGTTTTCGAACCGCGGCGGCAATGGACCCACCGAGCATTCCGACGCCGACAATGGCGATCGTATCCGCAACAAATTCAGAGGCGTATGCATTCATCGCCGGCATTGTAGCGCCCCAAGAAACGCGATTCAACGGCGGGACAAAGTCCCTCCGCTTTGCGAGCAAAGGGCTCGGGACACCGACTGGCACAATTCCCAACCTCGTCGCACACCGATGGCAACAGGACGGTGTCGGCCCACGTAAGGCACTGTCGCTTGCCCTTTGCTCCAGAACCGGGTTGAATGGGCCGCGTAAGCCGTCGGTTCGAAGCGTGGCGAGGCGGCCCCAGCACGTGGGGGCGTGCCTATACAGGGTGGGACGTCAATTGGCCAGCGGCGTATGGTCACGAAAGCCGAGAGAGCGCAGGCGTTTGCTGGCCGTCAGCGCCGATTTCGACGTCTTCGATTGGAAATGCGGTGAGGGGAGGAACGAGCTAATGCGCAGTGGCGAGAGCGGACATGTCTGTCATTTGGCACGGATTGGACGGGCAGCGGCTTCAACGACACATCGGTATCCGCGAATGAGCAACGATCGTGTGCGGCTTGCCTTTTGGTCCCTGTCGATTGGGTGGGGATTCGTCCTGGGCTTTGCCGGTGCGTCGTCGTTCGCGGTTGGCGAGATCGTGACGTTGGATTTGAACGATCAGACGCATCGGCAGGTCGTTGTTGACCGCGAACCGGGACAGTACTTGGGGCATCCGACCACCGTGTTGCTCGAGGACGGCAAGACGATCTTGTGTGTGTATCCGAAGGGGCACGGCCGCGGAGCGATTGTCTACAAACGCAGCACTGACGGCGGCCTAACCTGGAGCGATCGGCTGCCGACACCGTCCAGTTGGGCTACTTCGAAGGAGGTGCCGACGATTCACCGAGTCGTAGATCCGCAAGGCAAAAGGCGGCTGATCTTGTGGTCGGGGCTCTATCCTGCCCGGCTGGCTGTCAGCGAAGACGACGGGCAGACTTGGAGCGAATTGAGACCTGTTGGCGACTGGGGTGGTATCGTCGTGATGGGATTTGTGGAGTCGCTCCGGACGGGCCGAGGCCATTACCTGGCCATGTTTCACGACGACGGCCGGTTCTTCACAAAGAACGGCAAGCGGACGGACACGTTCACTCTGTACGAAACGTTTTCGCGGGACGGCGGCCTGACCTGGTCGTTTCCCCGGGCGGTCTACCGCTCGTCTGACGTGCATTTGTGTGAGCCGGGATGCATCCGGTCGCCCGACGGGAAGCGGTTGGCGATCTTGCTGCGAGAGAACTCGCGGCGGAAGAACTCGCATGTGATGTTTTCGGACGACGAAGGCCAAACATGGAGCGAACCGCGCGAGTTGCCCCTGTGGCTTACCGGCGACCGCCACACCGGCAAGTACGCTCCCGACGGACGCCTGCTCATCAGCTTTCGCTGCAACTCGCCGCGGCACCGCCGCAAGGATCGCCCTTTCGAAGGCGATTGGGTGGCTTGGGTCGGGACGTGGGACGACATCGTCAACGGCCGCGACGGGCAATACTTCGTCAGGCTGAAGGACAACACAAAGGGGGCCGACACGGCGTATCCTGGAGTTGAGGTTTTGCCGGACGGGACGTTCGTCGTCACCACGTACGGTCACTGGGAGAAAGGCCAGATGCCCTACATTCTGAGCGTGCGTCTGAAGCTGGAGGAGCTGGACGCAATGGCGCAGAAAGGGCGGGAGTGATTCCCGGGGGTGATGATCGGCCCATGACCTGCGGAGCGTTCTCTGTCTGCTCCAGGCAACCTTTCCTGGCTCGCACCGGGAAGACTGATCTCGGCGCGGCCGACGTCGGCGCCAGGTCTTTGCTCATTTTTTCGGCCACGCTGCTACCGGAGCCCCGACGAGTTGGACGGACCACGAGCGAGGCCGATTGACCGCAGCCGGTCGACTTTTCAGGGACGCGTCGAACTGGTCGAGGGGTTGCGCTTGTGCGCCGCCGCAGAAGCATCCATGGCTCCCTTGGGAAGTCCCCAAATCGACTTGAGCAGCTCGTACAGTTGCGGGTCGTGGTCACGCAGCTCGGACCGCACAAAAGGGTAAAAGTCATTCATGCCAAAATAGGCCTCGCACGCTTCGGCGAAGTACTCTTTCGCATTGTTCATGGCGTAAGCGCGGACACGCCGGCCGTCGTGGTGCAGCACCGACTGGTAAGCCCCGCGCGACTTTGCCTTCTCGTAAGCTTCGATGATCGGCGGGTAGTCCCAGCCAAGCACACGCTCGTGGTAAGCGTGAGCGAATTCGTGCAGCAACATCCAGGGTTGCTGCAACGTCCATTGCACGAATCGGCGGGCGTGGCCGATCTCGACGGAGTCGGTCTTTTCCACGGCGTAGCCGTTTTGTTTCAACCAGTTCTTGTCCGGATGGTAGCAGGCACATTTCACCTTGGGGCTGTCGTACTCCACCCAAATTGGGACCTCTCGCAACCGAGCCAGCGGCCGGTCGGGAATGACGCGGCTTATCTGATAGAGCTGGCAGTGCAGTAACCGCTCGACTTCACTCCGCAGATCGGCGTGGTCTCGAAAAAGCTGTTGATGGACGTGCACGGTCCAACCTTCGATTTCCATCGATCGGTAGCCCGGAAGCGGCGCGTCATGCCGCCCGGTTTTGCTTGAAACTGGCCGCTCTGACGCATCTGCCTTTCCAGTTGACGCGGAAGGATCGCGGTCTCGCATCGCCTGTGGATCGGGAATCGAACCGGCGTGCAGGCCGGATCGACGAGCACCGCTTCGGACGAGGTGTAGCCCCTGCAGCAGACACGTGAGGACGAGGAAGATGACAATCCAGCCGAACCGGCGCGGTCCTCGCCGCTTCGCGACAAAACCTAAGAGCTTGCTCATGGGCTGTCTTCCTAGCCGTTGGTCGTGTGTCATCACGGGGTTCCTGTCGTGTCGGCATCAGGCCGCCTCGCTGCCGGGAGCAACCGGCCGGTCGTGCCGAGCTCTTCCTGACGTCTTATTTGATCGGTCTCGAGAATTCAATTACGCTGCGGCTTCTTGTGTGGCTTCGATGGTCCGAGACTGCGGCTGCGTCGCTTTCGGGCCGACGTCTGTCTTCATCTTGAGGAAAAGCTTCGCGTTATGAGCGTTTCCCATGACTCGGCACACCCAAGCTCGGTCGCTCTGCGGCGCTACCGATGGATTCCGAACCCTTTGGCCAGCCGCGTCGGCCGGTTGGCGGCCTTTTTCTGTCTGTACGTGACCGAGGGAATCCCGCTGGGGTTTACCGCTACGGCGGTGGCGACGTACATGCGTCGTCACGGTGTTCCGGCGGATCAAATCAGTGTCTTTGTCGGTACGCTCTACTTGCCTTGGTCCTGGAAATGGATGATCGGCCCGGTCGTTGACGTCGTCTATTCCGATCGGTTGGGGAGGCGGCGGGGCTGGATTGTTGCGGCGCAAGTGATGATGGTGCTCACTTTGATGGCGTCGATGCCCATTGATTTCTCGCACCAACTTCAAATCTTCACAGCGATCATCCTGATTCACAACGTTTTCGGAGCCACTCAGGATGTGGCCATCGACGCGCTGGCCTGTAACGTGCTTGAGGAGAACGAACGGGGCTTGGCCAACGGGCTGATGTTCGGCGGAGCGTACCTGGGGCAGGCGATCGGCGGTTCGGGCGTGCTGTTTCTCGTGCCGTACACCGGTTTCAAAGCGACTTTTTTCCTGGTGGCGACGTGCATTCTGTCGGTCACGCTGCTGGTGGCGCTGCCGATGCTCGAGCCGCGTTCGCGTCAGGAGGGAGACCGCGCGGGCCCCGTGTGGCGTGCCATCGTCCTCGATATCCGAAAGTACGTTCGGTCGGCCGTACGAGCGATGTTCGGCTCACGCACCGCTTTGTGCGGTTTGGGCTTCGCGTTGCTGCCGGCTGGAGGTTACGCGCTGTCGCTGGCATTGACGACGAACATCGCCGTGGAGATCGGCCTGTCTGACCATCAAATTGCCACGATCACCTTGTTGACGACTGTGACTTCCGGCGTGTGTTGTGTGCTCG
>JAADHY010000077.1 GCA_013151585.1 Planctomycetota bacterium | reverse complement strand
CAGTACCCCCGGGCCGCCGGCATTAGTGACGATGGTCAGACGGGGTCCCTTCGGACGCGGCTGACGCGACAACACCTCGGCCATATGGAACAGGTCGGCAATCCGGTCAACCCGCAAAACGCCTGCCCGGCGGAAGGCGGCGTCTAAGGCTTTGTCGCTGCCGGCAAGGGCCCCGGTGTGTGACGCTGCCGCCTTGGCGGCTTCCGCCGACCGCCCCGCTTTGATGACGATGATCGGTTTGCTCAACGCCACTTCCCGTGCTGCCGACAGGAACGAACGGGCATCCCCCAGAGATTCCATGTACAGAAGAATACTTTGAGTCCGCGGGTCCTCGCCCAAATAGCTGATCAGGTCGCCCCAGCCGATGTCCAGCATCGATCCGACCGAGACGAACGCGCTGAAGCCCACCCGTTCCTGGAAACTCCAGTCCAGAATGGCTGTGCACAATGCGCCACTCTGACTGATAAACGCCACGCTGCCCGGCCGCGCCATTCCGGCCGCAAACGTGGCGTTCAACCCCGTCAACGGGTTCATCACGCCCAGACAGTTCGGACCGATAATCCGAATCCGCCCTTGGCTCGCTTGCAGAATCTCCGCTTCCAGTTTGGCACCGGCCGGTCCCATTTCTTTGAAACCCGCCGAGATGATGATCGCCCCCGGCACGTCCGCCTCAACGCACTGCGCGATGATGCTCGGAACCAGCGGAGCCCGGGTGACGACTACTGCCAAGTCCACCTGCTCCGGCACTTCTTTGATGTTCGGATAGGCCTTGATGCCCAGGACACTGGGACGTTTCGGGTTGACTGGAAAGACCGTCCCGCCGAAAGGATTACTGATGAGGTTCCACAGCACCGTGCGTCCGACACTGTTCGGAGCTTCCGTTGCTCCGATCACGGCGACAGTCCGCGGTGCGAAAATCTTGTCCAACGTCTGCCGGCTCGAACGCAAAATGTTCGAGGATGCATCCGGGATGTCCACGGTCGTTGGAGCGGACGACCCTTCCATTTCTTGGTTCTCCTCCTAAACGCAAATTGGTCGTTAGTCACTGCTCGAAAACACTGCGGAGTTCGACACGGTGGGGCTTCTTAGGAAGGCTCCGCTGGCGCTGCCCAATCGACGGACCCGCTCGCCGGTTCTTTGCGCGAGACTTGAACCGCGGGTTGTTCACGTCCCGGTCCCGCCGCGCACGGAGACAGCCCCTATTGCGAAGCAATGCAACTTCCGTTCCAACGCGGCAAAGCCCACGCAGAATTGTCCGCCAGAGCGCTCCGAACCGCGATGTCATTTGATCCAGGGCTCGTCGAGCGTCCTCTGCATTAACAACTCGCCTTCCGTTTGAGGCAAAGCGCCTATCCGCCCCCCAGATGGAGACGAGGTTGTCCTGCTTCCCAAAGTCACAAAGAGGCGGGGACAAGTGCCGTCCGGACGGTGCTGGTTCTAAGTCGTGCCGCAGTTTCCGACGTTGCCACGCCCCCTCACCCTGGAATCCTTCGGGAACAAAGCACCGGCGACCGGCTACGCCCTGGCCGCGATCTGTTTTCGTTTGGACGCACGCGTCCCACAACGTCCGCGTATGGGGCCAAAGGCGCCGTCCCGTAAACGCCAAACCTCAGTCAATACGGAAGTTTAGCGACTCCTGCGTGGTTTCCGCCAGTCCCGGTGAGATCGGGCGCCAGCGAACTGCGGAAAAAATGCGAAGCAGACGCGAGACGGGTCAAGTTTTTGTTTTCCCTGGCTGAAAAAGCGACTCGGCGCGTTGCGCGCTGAGCGGTTTGTGTACGAGTGAGCGTGCGGTTTTTGCCCAAACGGCGCGCGGTTTTGACACCCGATTCGTTTGGTCAGATGCCCGGAGCGCCGCCGGGGCTCACAACCAGGCGGCTCGGACAGGCCTTCCATCCAACGTCGCGCCTGATTCTGACGAGATCGAGCGACCGATTCATCTTTCGACGCGGAAAGTCCGCAAAAACGCTCGTCGTGTGGCCTCGATCGTCTCGATTCCTTCGGCCAGTCCTGTTTTCAGAAAACCCAGACATCGATCATACGAGTGCCGATTCCGGCTCAGGTCGCGAAAGGCCCTCGGCGGAAAATGGAGTCCGCCGAATGCGTCGTGCACAAGTTGATGTTTCCCGCTACGAAACAGATACACTTTGGCGATCCACCTTCTCGGATTCCACAGGTCTCCTTCGACACGCAAGAACACTTGCAAGCGGAAGGCGTTCCAATGGGCGGCCGGAACGCGATTCTGGCGGCAGATTTGGTCTTCAGCCTCGTCCAAATCGTCGGCATGAAGGTTGGTTGCCAGTTGAATCCCGGTTTCCGCCAAAGCGCAGTAACGCCGCAGTCCTTCACCCCAAAGGTACGCAAAGTATGGCCCTTGGCCGATTTCGTGACAAACGACGCACGTTGGTCCCAAAGGCGACCGTTCCTGCATTCGCCCCACAACGTCCTCGGTAGCCGGGAGCAGCCGGCAATCCGGAGCGACAAGATTCAGCAGAGCACACATGACGGTCGTCTTCCCGGCTCCCCCGGGGCGAGCCCCGACCAGAAACGAAGTGCCGCTTCGGACTTCCGCCATCAGGAAAGCCGCCAATTCCAACGAGACCGTCTCGGCCCGCAACAGATCGAATACGGAAAGCATCCGCCCGCCGCGCTGGTTACAGCGGTTCAACTCTCGGCAATGAGCAAGAATCATGTCATCCATCGTTTGTCTCCCGCCTGTTTTCCGACGTGCCGACGGTCGTAGCGCCGGGCACGATGCTGATTTGCCGATGCTGGCGGCAGCGGCCGCGGGGCTGCCCCGCGGCTGAATCTGCGAGCGGCTTCCGCCTCGCACTTGCGGCGTGGCCCGAGCAGGACGCACCACAGATGCCATGGCCGAGTCTTTCGGGGACGAGGCCGAGGGTTGGACAAGTTAGCCGTCAAGCTCGCCGTCTTTCAACTTTACCGATTCTGTGACAGCTCGCCGGGCCCGCCGCCGGCTGATTGCATGGGGGATGCAGCGCCGGTATGCTGAACCGGAACGTCGGTCCGCAAGAGGCGGTGCATCGGTAAGCAGAAGAAACCCGAGAGGCAAGACAAGGAGCAAAAAGACCATGGAGACGAAGATCAGCAGGCGGCAGTTTTTGACGGTTGCGGCGGCAGGGGCGACCTGCGGGCTGACGGCCCAAACGCTGGCGGGGTCTTGGAAAACCACCTTGCACAAGGCGCTGATCGGCAAGCCGGACCGAAAGACGATGACCCAATTCAGAGAAGCTGGTTTCGAAGGACTCGAGACGCAGGATTGGAACGTTTCGCCCGATCAGGCGGCCTCCGGGCGCAAGATCGCCGAATCCCTCGGCATGCGCATTCACTCTGTCATGCGCGGCTGGGCAAAATTCAACTCCAAGGACAAAGCGGTGGTCGAGAAAGACATCGCCAGCGTCGAGACGGCACTGCGGGCGGCCCAGGCGTACGGCGCCGATGCCGTGCTGCTGGTGCCGTGCCGAATCGGCGGGATGGCGATGCCGCAGCCGTGGGAATTCGACATCGACTTCGATCCGAAAACGGGACACGTGCGGCGCGTCGTAGCCGGAGACAACAGCCCTTACCAGGACTATATCGCCGCTCACAACCACGCGGTCGACACATCCCGGGCCGCGTTGGAGCGATTGGCTCCGGTGGCGGAGAAGACGGGCGTGATCATCGCGGTCGAGAATGTTTGGAACAATCTTTGGGTGAAGCCGGCCGTGTTTCAGAATTTTGTGGCTTCTTTCCAGTGTCGGTGGATTCAGGCGTATTTTGATATCGGCAATCACGTCAAGTACGCGCCTC
>JAADHY010000461.1 GCA_013151585.1 Planctomycetota bacterium | reverse complement strand
GACCACGCGAGCTGCGTGACAATTGACGGATATTCCCCAACAGGCTCGGAGCCAATCAGTTCGGAGCCGGCCCGCCCGTCGTGAGCTTCGAACAAACGAATCCGTGACAGCCAATCTCCGACGGCCAGCCAATGGCCGTCTGGACTGAATACGGCACTCTCCAGTTTCTCCGACCGCCTTGTTCCCCCCACACGGAGAATCTCGCGCCGCTCCGGCCAAACCCAGAGGCCGATCGTCTTCCCACGACTGACGGCGACAACACGCGAGCCACTGGGCGAGAAGTTGATCCTATGGATCGCGCCGGAAAGCCGACCGAGCTCAATCGCTCGCCCTGCCTTGATGGTCCAGATTCGCAACCGTCCTTGAGAATCGCCGACAGCCACGTGCTTTGAATTCGGGCTCCAGGCCATCGCTCGAACTTCGCCGGTGCCGCCCGTGAGCGGCGGCCTCGCCTCTCCGTCGCGGGACCACAGGTGGACCAGGCTGCCTCGGCCGAAGGCCAACCATTTCGCATCCGGACTCCAGCACGCTGCGCCGCACGGCCGGGGCGGTCCGTCGAGATTCCGCGTGGTCAGTTCCCCTGACGGATGGCCGCCTTCTATGAGTTTCAGTCGTCGCGGGCCGACAAAGGCCATTCTCTGTCCGTCAGGGCTCCAACCACCGAACCGTTGAAAAGTGCCGAGTGACGCCCCGAGCGGCACCATCTCGTTCTTGTCGACATTCCATACAATGAAATCCTGAGAGGCATCGCCGTAAATCGAACTGATGGCCAACCACGGTCTCGAGGGATGCCAGTCAGTCCTGTAATGACCGGCCGGCATGGGAATCATTTGAAACAACTGCAATCGGCCCCTTCGCCACACATAGACGCGGACTTGGCTTTCATTGCTTCCGTGGGTGGCCAAAAACCGGCCGTCTGGGCTCCACGCGATCCTCCCCATGGGCACGCGCGGGTGACGGGTTTCTATCTGCCAGCGTTTGACGCCCGGCAACGCGCGAGGGCGAAAAATTAGTCCCGGCAAAACGTCTTCGGCGGGACGAAGCGGTCCCCCGCTGAGATCAACTCCGGACAGCGGCGTCTCGACATCCTCCTTTTCGCGAGCGGCCGATTCAGGACCTGTGCCCGCACGCACGATCCGAACGATCGCCTGCCCGTTGCGCGTGACGGTGACTTTATGGCGCGACAGCCTGAAGGCGTCATCTCCGCCGTGCAATTGAAGCCGATAGGTGCCCGAGTTCAGGTCGATCCGCCATCCTGTGCGCGAACTGACCGACAGGTCTTGGCCTGCCACCCGGACCTCGACATCATCGGCTGTTTGGTCATCGACTTCGACGATCAACTGGCCGCGGTTGGTGAGAATCCGGTAGATGGCCGAGCGCGCTTTCCAAACCCCGATAACGCACAACAGCACACAAACCATCAAGAGCGCCCGGCCCAACCAATGGAAACGCGTCCGTCCTTCCTGGTCAGTTCTCACCACGTTTGGCCGCAAAGGAAAACTTTTAGAATTCCGTTCGCTCGAAGCCGCTACGGACTCAGGCAGGGCAGAGCCTGCTGATGCCTTGACGAGCGAAGACAGGTCCGCACCCGCTGTGAAGGGGGCCAGTGCAGTGGCCACTTGCGCGGCCGTTGCAGGGCGCTGGTCAGGATCTTTCGCTAACAACCGATCGAGCCATTCGGTCAGAGTGTCCGGGACGTCGGATCGCCGAGTCCGAACCGGTGGGGGCTCTTCGCTCGCGTGAGCGTACATTTTCTTGGCAGGAGAATCGAATCGCTTGTCGATGAATGGAGCTTGTCCGCACAGGAGCTCGTACAGCGTGCACCCCAGACTGTACAAGTCGGCGCGATGATCCACTTCTTGACAGTTGCAGCCCTGTTCCGGGGCCATGTAATCAAGAGTCCCCATGATCTTGTAGGCAACTGACAAGCGGTCGGTGTCCACATTTGCGAGAAGCGCCAGGCCGAAGTCGAGAATCTTGACCTGACCTGTAGGGGTAAGCATGATGTTGGACGGTTTGATGTCGCGGTGCACGAGGCCTTGCTCGTGGGCGTACTGCAAAGCTTCGGCCGTCTGTCGAATGATTTCACAGGCATCGGCGATCGCCAACGGTCCCGTGGTCTTTACCACGTGAGCCAGATCCTTGCCCTCTACAAACTCAAGGGCCAAATAGTGCAGGCCATCGCATTCACCCGCATCCGTGGCCCGGACGATGTTCGGATGGTCCAAGCGCCCGACAGCCTTCATTTCTTGCTCAAACCGCTGAATCGCGTCCGCGTCGAGGGCATCGCGAGCGATCAGGGTCTTCAGCGCGACACGCTTGCCAAGTTTGGTATGAACAGCCTCATAAACACTGCCCATTCCCCCTGTGGCAATTCTTCCGCGAATCCGGTAAGGACCGAGATGCGGGAGGTCCTTGATTCCACTTTCGCTACCGTCGTACGGCAAGAAGTCCGCCCGGAGGACTCGGGGCAAGAGCTGGGAAATCGCCGGCGGTTCTACGGCATCAATGACAGGTGGAATGGCATCTTCAGGCTGAAGCGTTTCTCCCCCCAGGTCAGGCTCCGCAGTCGCCGACAGCTTGTCCCTCCGGAGATCGTACTGCGTCTCCACATCGCTCGCGTCGATGGAATCAACTGTTCGAGCACAATCGGCGCAGGCGGCGAGGTGCTTTTCGATTTGCGCACGGTCGGTCGGTTCCAATCCGTTTCGGATGTAGAGATCAAGTTGATCGCAAGAGGGACAAGCCCGCTTGTTGTTCATCAGTCAACACCTCTTCTGGGCTCCGAAGGGTTCGAAGACACCCGTCGCCCGCGTGGAAAAGCCCTCTTCAACCGGGGACCGGAATCAGGTTCGCGTTCGGTGCTTTGAGAAAACACGACTCGGTCCCTGGAACAAGCGCGGAATGGCGGCCACGACAAAGCATGGCTCTGAAACGCCGGGCCGGCCGTGACGACTGTCAATCTATTGCGCTGTTAATGCTGTCAATATCGAAAACAAATTGTCGACGCCGCCCCGGCACCGCGGACGAGCACGTTTTTCAACCCCCGTCTGTTCCAGTCGGCGGTCGGCCAAAGCGTGATCTGTGATCGGTTGCGCAAGACGGCCTTTTCCCGGCGTCCCTCATCAATTAGGGAGCAGCAGGCGAGCTGTGACAATGTTTTTCAGCAAGATCGTTATGGTTCGGCGTAGCGGCGACGAAGGGCCGATCTGCAATAGGCTTGCAGCCCCAGAGAGACCACCTCTTCTTCCAGCTCCTCGCGAGTCGGGGCCTCCAAAGTACGGGCCACTTCGCGAAGCAATAGATCAGAGAACTGCTCCCGCGATCGTTGCAGAACCTTTCGTATCCCCGCCGCGGTGAAGGGCCTTTCCGGGCGTAAAGCCGCAGTTAACGCCTCGGCCATTTCTTGCGAGCTTGCCTCCGGGTGCTGGGAACGATACTGCAATGCGTGAAAGAACGGTTGCCCGGTTTTTTCCGTGAGGTCTCTCAGCGCGGTCCAGGCTCGGCTGATAAACTCGTCCCGGCAGCTTTTCACGAACCGTTGCAGCAATTCGTCGTCCGGTCGTCCTTCGAAGGCTTCCAGCGACGAGTCTTCAAGCGGCTTATTCTGTACACCCCGGCGTTCTTTCTTGCGGTAAGCCGACGCCAGCCGCACCAATGAGACCTTCAGATAATTCCGGAACTGACCGCGATCCGGGTGCGCGTGACGAAATCCACCTCGCACAAATTCGAGGGCGAATTGCTGAAAAACCTCGTCGGCCGCGTGGACATCTCCCAACAAACTGAGCAGGTAGCGATAGACCGCCCCCGAATAA
>JAADHY010000252.1 GCA_013151585.1 Planctomycetota bacterium | reverse complement strand
CGACCAGAACAATCAAACTCGCAATGCACAGTCGTCGGTGCGCTCTTCTCATCGGTGTCATCTCCTTCCTGCCAGATCGAGCCGCTTCGAGCGAGCTCTTCTCCAAATCCCGCTTTCTTAAGGTTCAGCACCACGGAAAAAGTCCTTTTCACGCGAGCCTTCGCAGATCTTATCGCACTGCGGCGGTGAGCCACGCCCTCACGCGCTTCTGCCCGAAAACACCTCTCCTCAGCGATTGTGCCGGATCGGGCTGGCGCAGGCAACCGAAGTGATCCGGTGCCGAATGCGGCAGCGACCCGGGGACGAACACCACGCCGCAATCCGAAGATATGAAACTTCTTCGAAGACCAGAGTCCTTCAGCCGAGGAACGCCAGTAAAGCAACGCTGCCGACGTCGGATGATCTGACGGCCAAAGACCTGTCGAAGTCCAAATCAATAGACGCCACGACGTGCGGGGCTGAGGCGTAGCGAGCAGCTTGGCAACAGTTTAGACTTGAAAAGAGACAAACGCTTTTCGCCTGCGAAGTGCGCCGTATTCGCTCGCGCGTCTAGCCGATCACGACGTTTGGGATTTGTGATCGGGTCATCAAGCGGAGGTTGCCGATGCATATTTTCGGACTCTCGGGCCGGCTCTTCCGGTGTTCCTCGCGTCGCTTCGTGCCACAACGGAGAAACACGACCGACTGTTCCTTCCGGGGGTTGTCGCTGGTCGTTGTACTCATGGTTGGCGCAATCTCACCCTTGCCGCTATCGGCCGGCCAGCCAGGTCTACGAAAACCGAACATCGTCTTTTTCTTGGTGGATGATCTGGGATGGTTCGATCTGGGCTGTTACGGCAATCGATTCATCGAGACACCCCACATCGATCGGTTTGCAGCCGAAGGGATGCGGTTCACCGACGCTTACGCACCGGCGTCGTTGTGCGTTCCGTCACGCGCGAGCATGATGTTGGGACAAACGCCCGCTCGGCTGCACTTGACCAACAACCCCAGTGCGAACCGACTGGACGCCCGATCGCCCGTTCATCCGGCCCGCTGTCCGAATCCCTTTGTGATCAACAGTCCGACGATCGCCGAAATGCTCAAAACCGTCGGCTATGCGACCGCGATCGTGGGCAAGTGGCATGTCGACCGCTGGACGTTGGACCGCGCGAAGAACCGCCACGGATTTGAGATCGCCATTGGTGGTCCCGCTCACTACTCGCTCTTTAATCCCCTGGACGAACCGGCGCGGTATGCGCTGGTCCGCAACGGGATTCCGTCCGACGAGCCTTACTTTGTCGACGAGTTGACCGACCGCGCCATCGCGTTCATGGAAAAGAATCATGATCGGCCGTTCTTTCTGTGCCTTTCGCACTTCGCGGTTCACATTCCTCTTGTGGCGAAAGCCGCGAAGATCGCCAAGTATCGTCGGAAGGCGGCGACGTACCGGCCTCAGAACGGAGAGCTTGTCAACGTCCACTATGCGGCGATGGTCGAGAGCGTCGACGAAAGTTTTGGACGAATCGTAAAGACACTCCGCCGGCTGCGTTTGGAAGACAACACGATTATTTTGCTTTTTTCCGATAATGGGGGCCTGGCCACCACCTACCAGGCGACGGGTCACCAACAGGAGCTGGAAGCACGCGGGCGGGGCTGTTATACGGAATTCGTGCCAGCGACGTCGAACGGTCCGCTTCGCCTGGGCAAAGGCTTTCTGTATGAAGGAGGCATTCGCGAGCCGTGTATCATCAAATGGCCCCATGTGACTCAGCGGGGAAGTGTCTGCCGGGTGCCGATCATCGGTTACGATTTCTTTCCGACTTTTTGCGAGGCCGCGGGCATTGACCCGCAGGCGATTTCAAACCGCGTGATGCTGGATGGCCGTAGCCTTGTGCCTGTGCTCAAAGATTCGGCTGCGACTTTGGATCGCGAAGCGCTCTTTTGGCATTTTCCCCACTTCTCCAATGAAGGCGGACGCCCGAGCAGCGCAGTCCGTGCCGGACGCTGGAAACTGATCGAGCATCTGGAGTACGGCGAAATCGAGTTGTTCGATTTGCAACACGATCCCGGCGAAACAAGGAATCTGGCAGAGAGGATGCCCGAGCGGGCCAAAGGCCTGCGGACGATGCTGGAGCGATGGAGAAAACGACTGAATGCCGCCATGCCGACGCCCAAACCTCTGTCGTGCAAGTCTCTTCGCGGTCCGCGCCGAGCCATGGGATCGATTGGCTCGCACTACGCCCCAACCCGTTTTGATGGCAGAACTGAGATGCTGAGGAGGAACTGACGATGACTCAGGCCCGATGCTTGTTGATCACCACGCTTTTCTGGGCAGGCTCAGCGGTTGCTGCGTTGGCGGCTGGACCGGTCGTCGACATTCGCAGTTTCGGCGCGAAACCGGATGGTAAGACGTTGTGCACTGAAGCCATTCAGGCAGCCATCGATCGGTGTGCCGCCGCCGGTGGGGGCACGGTCTACCTGCCTGCCGGCAAATGGCTTTCCGGGACGATTTTCTTAAAAAGCCGTGTGACGCTGCGGCTCGCTTCGGGGTGCGTGCTGCTGGGGAGCACCGATCCGAAGCATTATCCGGAGATCATCCCGGCCGTGCGCTCGTACACAGATCGTTACGTCCGGCAAAGTCTCATCGCCGGGGAAGACCTGGATGACGTTGCCATTTGCGGACGCGGCACCATCGATGGCAACGGCCAGGCGTTCCGCTGGAAAGAATGGAAAAACCGGCCCTATCTGATTCGCTTGGTGAATTGCCGCGATGTACGGGTCGAAGGCGTCACGCTTCGCAATTCCGCCATGTGGATGCAGCACTATCTGGCCTGTGACCGCGTGCGAATCCGCGGGATCACCGTTTGGAATCACGTCACCTACAACAACGACGGACTCGACATCGATGGCTGCCATGACGTGACCATCTCCGACTGTGTCATGGATACCGATGATGATGCGCTGTGTCTGAAGAGCACACTGGATCGGGCCTGTGAGAATGTGACCATCTCCAACTGCGTGCTCAGCAGTCACTGCAACGCGCTGAAAATGGGGACGGAATCTAACGGCGGATTCCGGAACATCACGATCACAAATTGCACGGTTGTTTCGCCGCGGTACACCAAATCCACATACGGGCGCCACCGCGGTCTGGCGGGCATCGCGCTGGAGATTGTCGACGGCGGCACGCTGGATCAGGTCCTCATTTCGAACATCGCGATTCGCGGCGTGACGGTCCCGATCTTTCTCCGTCTGGGGAACCGGGCGCGTCCGTTCAAGAAAGACATGCCGAAGCCGTCCGTCGGCAGCTTTCGCAACGTAATCCTCAGCAGCATCGTCGCAACGGGCACGGGCAACATCGGCTGCTCCATCACGGGCATCCCCGGGCATCCGATTGAGAACGTGACGCTGCGAGACATCAACTTGGGATTCGAAGGAGGCGGCACGGCCGAACAAGCCGACCGCGAGATCCCCGAGCGAGAGGCGGCGTATCCGGAAAGCGGGATGTTCGGCGTCTTGCCGGCGTACGGCTTTTACTGTCGGCACGTGAAAGGACTCCGGTTTGAAAACATCCGACTCCGCACGGAGAAGCCGGATCAGCGTCATGCCCTGGTGTGCGACGATGTGAGCGACCTGGTCATCGACGGACTCGATACGGCGGGCTCAAGCGACGCTCGTCCGGTGATTCGATTGACGGACACGCGGGATGTCATGATTCGCGGCTGCCGTCCCGTAAACTCCGTGGACACGTTTTTGCAGTTGACCGGTGGACGGACGGCGCGGGTAGTCCTGACAGCCAACGACCTGCGGCGGGTGAAGCGGGCGGTTCAGCTTGGC
>JAADHY010000589.1:3832-4989 GCA_013151585.1 Planctomycetota bacterium | reverse complement strand
ATGAACACGAGGGTCTGAAAGGCGTTGGCCCAGGCCGTCCCGCGCATGCCTCCAGCGAAAACGTAAAGCAACACCACCGCGCAAACGACCAACGAGCCGAGCCAAGTGGGCACACCATGACCGGATTCGGCGAAGGCCGACGGGAAAGCGCCACGTGTGATGCCGTTGATCACGCTTCCAGCCGCCAGCACTCCGATCAACAAATAGGGAATGACCAGCCCCACCAAAATCGGAAACAGCACGACGCCGATGCCCCGACTCTCCAGCCGTTCCCGAAAGAATTCAATTTGAGTGGTGAAGCCGTGACGCCGGCCGAGTGACCAGAGTCTCGCTCCGATCAAGAAGAAGCAAAGCGAGTGGATGATGCCGCTCGAGGAGGCCATCAGGCCGTAGACGCCGATGCCAACTCGAAAGGCCTTCCCTGTCGAACCGACCAAGGCAAAAGCCGTCATCGTCGTGCCGAACAGAGACATCAACAAGAGAAACGGGCCGATCGTGTGGCTGGCCAGCAGATAGTCTTCACTGGTACCGCGAAACAGGCGATTCGACGCCATTCCCAGCACGATCAGCAGCATGAGGTAAGTCGCCAGGATGAGAAGCTGGGTCATGCTGATCCTCCTCCGTCCCAAGACGAGAGAGAAGAAGACGCGTCCGACGGACCCTCCGCTTCGACCACCTCCAGGTCTGTCGGCCAACAATACCGTGTGGCCAGCCACCAGACGCAGCCGGCTGCAATCGAGATGCCGACGTGATGAGCCAACCCGACGGGCACAATTCCGAAAACCAACCCGGTGTCGTGCCAGAACCACAAATCGTGATGCAGGATCACGAGTAGAGCCAACAAGCTCCAAACCACGCGTTGCATCTTGCTCAACTCCGAGACGAAATAGAGGAAATGTAGGGGCCGGAAGACGAGGAAAGAGTGGGGAAATCGAACGGTCGAAGCGTCAAGAGGACGAAAAGACGAAGGGCCGAGCCAGGTGCATCCCTTGGTAGGCCGAGGGTTTCGGTGACACCGGCGAAAAGTGCGTTTTTTCCGTCGAGAGACGGCGATCCGCCGTCAGGCCTCAACCGAGATGACCTTTACGGTACGCTCGCTGTGGGCCGGTGTCAAGCAACGGCGTGTTGAAAGAAAGCCGCGGGTGGCGCGACGGCCA
>JAADHY010000589.1:0-3820 GCA_013151585.1 Planctomycetota bacterium | reverse complement strand
CCCGCGACGGAGTGAGATACCGTTATGTTTGGCCGGCACCGGAAAGGATGGCACCGGCGAAAGTCGGCCGAGGCCGTCGGAGCAGCCCGGACGCAGCCCCCTGGGACCTCGAGCCGGGGCTGTCGTCTAGTAGTTCCAGACGGTCTGTAGATAAAACTGCCGGGCATCGGGACGGTTCAGCCCGGGGTTATTCGTCACATAGGAACCGTACCAGAACCACGAGTAGCCTAACTGGATCTTCAAGTTCTTGCGCAACGCGTACGTGGCGATGAGGTCGAGCTCTTCGCCAGCTTCCCCACCGGTACCAGCGGTTCCGATCGGAACACCGGCGACATTGTAGAGCACGTCGCTGTTGGAGGAGAGGTCAAACCAATGCATCTGGGTGACAAGCGTAAGCTTGTCCGTCGGTTTCAGATTGCACTGCAAAGAAATGTTGCTCAGGTTCTGACCGTTGAAGTGGTCGATGATCCCCCAGTAAAAGTGGGCGAATGACCACAGAGTCGAAAGAGTTTGGTCGACATTGTCCGTGGGATCATCGTCACCCGAGCCCCACCAGTACATGAACTGCAGCTTCGGCTTCCACATGACTTGAGGGAAGGCGACATTGATCGTGGTGGTGAAGAACCCTGCCTGGACGTCGCGGCGAGCGGTCACGCCACCGATCGTTCGGTTGTCTTCGCCCACCTGGAAACCACCTTCGGCTTCAAAATGCCACGCCATTCGAACCTGTCCGCATTCGTCATAGATCTTCGGATCAGTGCGCCAACGAATGGCGAACGTATGACGGTCGCCGCCCACCGAGCCGGCGCCGGTCGCTGCGTCGAAGGCGTTGTCCGTTTCAAGCCAGAGCCAGTAGAGATCGAACAGGTGATTCTCGATCCCTTTGTAAACCGTGTACAGTCCGCTCAACGTTCGAGTATGGTCGGCGCGGTCCGCGCGATCGGAGAAGCGAGAGACGGGACTCTCACCCCCAAGAGCTGCCGGATTCCAGAACATAGCCGTGTTGACCGGCTGCGCGATGAAGCCGTCAATGTCCCAGGTATCTCCGGGGCTCATCAACTGGAAGCCCTCGAAGTTACGCCGCGTGTTGGCCCAATCCAAGGCTGAAAGGAATCGATACGAACCGTAGTCCAAGGTCATGCGCCCCATGCGCAGCGTGACAGGCTTGTTGTCGCGCTTGAGCAAGCTGACATCCAAGTAGAAGTTCTGAATGTCCCATCGGTTGACGTCGATCGGGGTAACGGGGACCTCTTCACCGAATTGGGACGCGTCGATCATCTCAATGTAGATCCCCGCCACATCGCGAACCCGAAAATCAAGCCAATTGCGCCAACGCCAGAGTTCGTAAGCACTGCGGGCCGGCCCACCGGGACGGATGCGATCGGCTTCATCCATCAACCGGAGTCGCAATTGGCCGCCGTACGAAAGAGTGCTGCCTTCGAGGATCTCCAATCCGAAATCCACCGGAATGTTCTTCAGGCCGTCCGCGGGAGTCAGCAAACGGTCCAGCAACCCGTCGCAGCCGCTGTCGCACGTTGCATCGCCGCAACCCTGCTGAGCGGCACATGCTTCTTTCGGTCCGCAGCTCGGTGCACACGCTGCAGACGCTGGTGCGACCATTTCCGAATTAGACAAAGTTACGATGCCGGCGTCCGGTTCGCCGGCCTTTTGCACCGAGTCGTCCAAGTCGGGCGAGGCGGCGCTGACCGTTCCGGGCACGCCCGCCCAGCCCATCACCAATAACACCACCGGAATAGCGAGTCGTCGTCCCACCATTCTTCTGTCTCTCCGTAATACAGGCCCTAGATTTAGATTCTGTGATTGCCCCCTACGAGGAACCGACCGTGCAGAAGCCCCCCTCTCGTGGGACCCAAGCCGTGATGTCCGCCCCAAACGATCGAGCCCTGCAATCGGGTCTTTACTCGCGTACCGGAACCGCTTGGCTCCGTTGACCCATTCCGTTCCCACGCGGAACCAGTGCCATCAGCGTCCACCTGCGGCTGGTAAGTCCACCAACCGCATCGGCGAACCAGCGGCATCCGATCGTTCGAAGCGGGTCGCCTCGCGTGCTTCGTCACTTTCGGTTTTTGCGGAATTAACCGCCCGTGCAACGCGAGCACGATCGGTGTAATCTCTTTTTCGGAAAGGACAGTTTCATACTGCAGTTTCTTCCCATCCGGCGCGCCGGTTCAATGTGGCTGGTCCGTCGCACTCGGCGCACCCGGCGCAACCGGAAAAGTTTTTCGCGCAAGACCGCAAAAACCAGGGGGCCCGTGCGTGGGAAATCCCCCAATTCGCGACGGTTTCATGCGGAAAGGAAGGCAGACGGAAGCGCGCAGACGAACACACTTTTCGCCTGCACCGAAGCGAACAGGCGGCCGGATTTCAAAACGCAATGACGAGGGGTTTACGCGTTGTCCGGGACCGTGCCCGAAACACCTCGCCGTCCCCGGCGTCCGTTCAGACATTCAACGGGCAGCCGCAGGCCTCGGCGAGTCGAGGGTTCGGCCAGCGACCTCGTCCCGGATTGGCCATCAAACGAGCGTGGCCAACCCATTTGCAGCATCCGCACTTTGTTGTCGGTGCAGAATCCCGATGGGCCCAAGAAGCCGCCCTCTACGGGCGAGGCCGGCCGACACAGTAAAGTTTATCGGTTGTACGGATAAAAAGGTGCCCATGGGCCGCCACGACGGACGAGCGCACAACGAACTGACCGCGGCGATCCATCGAAATCGTTCTGAGCAAACGTCCGGTCTTGGCGTCGAAGACGGACACGTCTCCGTCGAAGTTGACAATGTATATTTTGCCATCGGCCGCTAAGGGCGACGCTTCGTACTTGACCCGCCCAGGCGTCGGCGTCGTCCATTTGACCCGACCGGTCTGGGGCTCGACGCGTGACAGCGACCGCCGCAGATCGCTCAAAACGAAAAAGTCGCCGTCGTAGAAAGCAGGAGTGGGGACGTCGGATGTCAGGACACGGGGATTGCTCACCCAGGCCAGCGCATCGTCGTCCAGCCGACCCTTTCCGCCGGCGCGGACCGCATAAATGGGCGATCGTTTCGGGGCACATGCCAGAATCACCCCACCGCCAGCCACCGGAGAAGGCACGAGGCGCCAGTGACCAATCCGCTCTTTGTTCCACGTCCCCCATCGCCAAAGCTCTTTGCCAGTCGCCGGATCGTGGCCGGTCAAGTCATCACCGCCGACGACGAGAAGCTCTTTTCGGCCGCGAAACTCGAACGGGATCGGCGTTGAAAAGGCTTCGCGCGATTCCGCCACCGCTTGGCTGGGCCGAACGTGTCGCCACAGGGTCTTTCCAGTCTCCGGGTCGATGGCCAACAAATACGACTCGTTCGGGCGGTCTTGAAAGCCGCGTCCTTTGACCGGGACGTCCCTTTGCAAAACCTGAAGGTAAAGAGTTCCGTTAAACAGCGTCGGGCTGCTGCTGAAGGTCCAGAGGAACGCAAACTCGCCGTAGTCTTTCTGGATGTTCCGCCGCCAGAGCCGCTCGCCAGAGAAATCGAAAGCCACCAAATCGCCGTTGCCGTAGAAAAAGATGACTCGCTGTCCGTCGGTCACCGGAGAAGGGGCGGCGAAGGTGCTGCGAGTGTCTTTTCGGATGCCGCGACCGATCTCATGCTGCCACAGACGGCGTCCTGTTTCCCGATCTAAGCACAAGGCGACCAGCGTATCGGCTTCGTGGTCCGCCGCCGAAACAAAAACGAAGTTCTCCCAAATGATCGGCGTGGCTGCCGACGCGCCTGGCAACTCGGCCACCCAAGCGATATTCTCGGTCCGGCTCCATTGGTCGGGTAATCCG
>JAADHY010000437.1 GCA_013151585.1 Planctomycetota bacterium | reverse complement strand
GCTCGCTGCGCGAGCCACCCTCTCCCGCAAGCGGAAGAGGGGACTTTCGCACGCAGCGCAACTCAATCGTAAGATGCGCCGTGGGCCACGCACGACCACGCACACGCGGCGCACGCTGACACGCCCCATGGGTGAACCGCGTCGGTTTATTGTGATATGTACCAGAATCGTGAAACTCAATTTAGGCACATAGTATCGGGGACGAACCATGAACGGTCGCGAGCGCGTTGTGGGATTACTTCGGGGTGAGCCGATCGACAGTTTGCCGCTCATGCCCATCACGATGCTCTTTGCTGCTCGCCACGTGGGTGTGCCCTACGGACGATACGCCGCGGACTACCGCGTGTTGGTGGACACGCAACTGCAGACGGCGGACGACTTCGACTTCGACTATGTGACGTGCATTTCCGATCCCGCACGCGAAGCGGCCGACTGCGGGGCCGTGGTCCACTATCCCGACGACCAGCCGCCGGCCATCGACGAATCGCAAGCTCTTTTGGCCGATAAATCGAAGCTGCTGTCGTTGAAAGTGCCGGACCCGCTGGGCGGCGGGCGGATGTTCGACCGCGTGCAACGCGTTCCGGGAACGCGTCGGGGGCGAGAAGGTGATCGAGGGATGGATCGAAGGGCCCATGGCAGAAGCCGCCGACCTGCGCGGCATCAACACCGTGATGCTCGACTTCTACGACGACCCGCAGTTTGTCCGCGATCTGTTCGAGTTTGTGTTGGAAATGGAGCTGCGGTTTGCGAAGGCTCAGATCGACGCCGGAGTCGACATCATCGGCATCGGCGATGCCGCCGCGTCACTGGTTGGCCCGGACTTCTACAATGAATTCATCTGGCCCTACGAGAAACGGATGATCGACGCGGTGCACGAAATGGGGGCTTTGGTGCGTCTGCACATTTGCGGCAACACGCGGCCGATCCTCGATGGGATGGGACGTCTGGGAGCAGATATCGTCGATTTGGACTCGCTCGCACCACTCGACGAAGCCCGTCAGACGATGGGGCCCGACCAGGTCTTGCTCGGCAACATCGATCCGGTGCGAGTCTTGCGGGATGGCACGCCCGAGTCTGTCCGGCAGGCCATCGCGGCATGCCACCAGCAGGCCGGTCCGCGATACATCGTCGCGCCCGGCTGCGAAGTGCCGCGAGAAACACCGCCGGACAACCTCCGAGCCTTGACCGAGTACGCGAGATCCACCAAACCGGACGCGACCGCGAGTTGCTGACACCATGCGTATCGCCGAGATCTTTCGCTCAATCCAAGGCGAGGGACAATATGCCGGAACGCCGTCAGTCTTTGTCCGCACAACCGGCTGCAACCTACGCTGCTGGTTTTGTGACACCCCGTACGCTTCATGGGAACCGGAAGGACGGTTCATGTCATGGCCTTCCGTGCTCGACCAAGTCGAACGGCTCGGCTGCGAACACGTGGTTCTGACCGGGGGCGAGCCGATGCTCCAGCCGGAGCTGGTCCCACTGACCCGAGCGATGGGCCAAAAGGGCTATTTGGTCACCATCGAGACGGCCGGGACGGTCGACCGGCCCGTGCACGCCGACCTGATGTCCATCAGCCCGAAGCTGTCCAACTCCGTCCCGAAGTCGGGCCGATGGCGTCAGCGCCACGAACAACGGCTTCGGCAAAGCCCGCCCATCGTCCGATCGCTCATGGCCCGCTATCCGTACCAGCTCAAGTTTGTCGTCGACCAGCCGGAGGACTTGGAGGAGATTGAAGCGTACCTGAGAGACCTGGGGCCTGATCTGGACCGGCGCAGCGTCTGGCTGATGCCGCAGGCGTCGACGCCGGCCGAGCTCTCGGTAAAGGCTTGCTGGCTTCGCGACATCGCCGCCCACCACGGCTACCGCGTCTCCCCTCGCCTTCAAATCGAACTTTTCGGCAACCGCCGCGGCACATAACTTGCAAAGCCGCCATTGCTCGATCCAACTGTTACGACGCCGACGGTTCCCTCCCGTCAGTCACGTTGCGGCCGGCCGTTTCGCTATGGGGCTAGGACGCGCGTCGCTGATGACGATCAGCCGGTAGGTGGCTTCCAAGGGGCGGTCCAAATCGGGCGGACATTCCCACGTTCCGTCGGGAAGCTCGATGGCGATCACGTTCACCCCGAACCGGTTGCGAAAGTCGCTTTCTCGCAACGACTGCCCCAGCGCCGCCAGCGGGACCATCAGCCGTTCGACCCGCGCAGCCGCTCGCGGAGCGACCGCGCGGAGCAGTGTGTCTAACTGAGCCTCTTGATCGATTGGGACCAACCCCTCGAACTCTTCCAGCACCAACCGGCGGGCCCGCTCGACCCGTTCCGAGATCGCCTCAAAGATACGCCGGCGCGTCAACATCCCGAGCCAACGGCGCGTCGTCTTGTCGCTCACCACCGGCAGCACGTTGTGGTTCTCCAGCCGAAACAGCTCCAGCGCGTGATACAGATCGTCGTCCGGCACGACGGTCGTCACGTCTTCGGTCATGATGTCCACGGCCAAAACGATGCGAGCCAGTTGCCCGTCGTCCAAGTAGCGTTGCAGGTCGGGCAACGAGATCACTCCGCACAAACTCCCGTCTTCCACGACGGCGAAGGTCGGTTGAGTGCCCGGTTCGACCCGCTGAACGATTTCGCCTAACGATGTGTTGCTTCGAACGACGTAGGGCCAATCCCGTTCCGTGAAGTCGCGGACGCACCATGATTCCAGAAAATGGACGATGGCGTCCGCGGCGTGCACGGGCGACTCGGCCGCCGTCGGGACCTGCTCCGGATTCAACCCCCATCGCCGCCCGACGATATAAGAGGTGACGCAAACCACCATCAGCGGCACAATCAAGCCGTAGCTGCCGGTCATTTCCGTCACCATAATGATCGCCGCCAGCGGAACGCGCATGCTCGCTGCCAGCACGCCCCCCATGCCGACCGGTATCAAAGCCTGCCGCAGTGGCTCGGGAAACGTGCCCGGCCAGAGGGCTTCGCAAATGGCTCCGAGAAGGGCCCCCACTGCCCCACCCAGAAACACGCTCGGTCCCAAAATGCCCCCGGCCGCTCCGCTGCCGACCGTGCAGGCCGTCGCCAGGCACTTCGCCACGACGACCAGTCCGAACAGAAGCACCCAATGTCCCCAGCCCGCCGCCTGCCCCGAGAAAAGCCGGCCGTCCATCGCTGCCTGAACGAACTGGTAGCGGCTGTCCATGACCGCGGGCACCAAACAGGCCAACGTTCCGGTCGCCAGTCCGCCCAATGCGGCCGACAACCAACGCCGAGCACCAAGCATCGGCACAATGCGCCGCTCCACCAGATCGAAACACAAACAGAACAGGATACTGACCGCACCACAGAGCGGTCCGAGCACGGCGTAAGGCACCAGTTCCAGCGGTGAGGAAAAACGCAGTTTGTTCGCGTCGCTCAGCAAGTAGTGCCCGTAGCCCATCAGCGCCATGAAGGTGGAATAGCCGATGACCGAAGCGACGAACGACGGGATGATCGCCTCGGTTTCGTAATCCGGTTCGCTGTAGAGAATGCTGACGGCGAACAGCGCTCCGCCCAGAGGGCACCGAAAGATTGCCCCCACACCGGCCGCGCACCCCGCCACCAGCAGTACCCGTCGTTCGCGCGGGGTGACGCGAAACAGCCGTCCGAACGAAGATCCCACGGCCGCTCCCAAAGCGGCGATCGGCCCCTCGGGGCCGGCTGACCCACCCGAAGCGATCACCAGCACCGCTCCGCCCGCCGCCGTGGCGGCCGGCTGCAAAGGCATGGCCCCGTGCCCGTGGTGGAACGCGCGCGTCAGCGTGCTGGTTCCATGGCCGATCGCCTTCGGGCTGAGAAGCATGATCATCAAGCCGGAAGCCAAACCGCCCGCTGCGGGCAGAAGCAAAACCGGCCAGCGAAACTGGAATAGTTCAGGCCGATCCGCCTGGACGAATCGCCCGGCAAGCAGCTCAAAGCCTTCCTCAATCCCCCACTCCATCGCAGCCGCCGCCAGTCCGGCGACCAGCCCCGTGACAGCCGCCAGCGCCATCGGCCGCGCCCATGGCCCTAAGTAGCGGCGCAGCCAAGCTGCTCCTTCCGCAATCTGAAATCGGGCTCGGCGAAATCCGACCAACGCCCCTCTCCGTTCCGGACTGATTCCCCGGATGACCATCTTCGTTCGTCAGCGCGCCTGCGCGACGCGTCGAGCTCTGGCTTTCCGGTCTATCTCGGCGGCCACGCCGACACGCGATAACGGGCGCGACATTGTTCCGGCCGTTTGAAGTGATCCGGTGAGAAAGTCGCGCCCGGACCGTCGAGCCATGAGTCTATCGCCAGGTGCGAACAGAGCCAACCGACAGATGGTCAGATTCCCGCGTTGGCCCTTGAGCGACAGCCGGGAAGAGCGCAAAAGAAACAGCGCTGACCCGG
>JAADHY010000537.1 GCA_013151585.1 Planctomycetota bacterium | reverse complement strand
GTCTCCTCGTTTCCTCAACCCCATTTAGTCACGCCGTCTGACGAACTCCCCGTCGTCGCACTCGGCCCCCGTCGTCGGCCTCGATCGGGCACGATCTCCGGCCGAGTCCAATTTCAGTTCTCTCACCCAGTTATTCGCGGCCGGCCCAGAAATCTTGAAAAAAATTCAAAAAATCGAGTGGCACGTGCGGCCATGGCGCCCGTGGCACGAAGCGTTGCTTGACCGCCAAGTGAGTTCGGAGTTCGGCGACGGTGGGCGAAAGTCGCTGGAGGGTCTTTTCGCGATCCGACGGAAAGCCGGGCTATCGCTGGGGCAGCGAGTGTTTGTCGGTGAGGAAGCCGTGGTTTTCGGCGAGGATGGAAGCGTGGCCGCGAGGTTCCGGAAGCTCATTTTCCG
This sequence comes from Planctomycetota bacterium, assembly GCA_013151585.1. Lineage (GTDB taxonomy): Bacteria > Planctomycetota > Planctomycetia > Planctomycetales > Planctomycetaceae > JAADHY01. The sequence continues at coordinate 3,433 of JAADHY010000537.1, read as the reverse complement.
CCGGAGGCCTGCTGGGCGGCTGAGGGGGATGGGGGATCGGCACTCAGCGGATTCGACGAGGCGTCAGGTGAAGGCTGATCGGCTACTGTTGGAATTGCTGATCCCATGGCCGTGGGGAATTTCGGGCGGGATGGACACGATCGGGGCTGCACCGGCACACCGGCGCGCTTGGGCCAGCTCGCCAGACGATGTCCCCTTTCCCCCGCGCCGGGAAGATGGTGCCCGAGGGGCGGATGAGAGGGATTAGTCGTCGGGCGGAATGCCCACTCCAAGATGGCTCCAGACCACGTGCCTGCGCGGATGCCAAGGATGCAGCCCCCGGCTGTCGGACCCGGCGCCGCGCGAGCCATCCCCGATGGCGCAGGAGAGCTTGAACATGCACCAGCAAACTTTGGCGCGGCTTACCGAGAATCGTCAGATGACGCGGCAAGCGACTGTGAGCGCTCACCGACGTATCATGCCCAACGCCATCCCCTTTCCAATTCGGCGGCTACCGTCAAGAACTTCGTCCAGCGTACGGCAGGAAGTGAACAAGTCAGTGCGATCGCGGCCCTCAGGATCAGAGCCCGTCAGCGTCCCCATGATCAATGTGGCGTGTATGGAGAGGGAGTCGAGCAACACCACGAACGACAGAATGCCAGTGGTGCGGCGTATCAAGGCAGCCGCGATTTGATGTCCTCCAGCACCGCGATCCATTTGGGATAATCTTCTTCGATTTCTTCCCACAGTTCTTTCAGTTCCGAATCGGCGAGGATGACATCGATTGCTTGTCGAGCTTTCGCGGCCAACTGCGGATCAGGTTTGGGTTTTCCTTTGAGCCATTCGTTGACCTCGTCAGGGAGCGATGAAGCAGCGTTCCCACATAATGCAGCAACGACTTCAGCGGCGGCAATGGCCATTGAGCATTCAGGTGCCTCGATGTAATCCCCGGCCTCGTCAGTCACCGCGTTTAGCGCCTTGAGAATCGCAGACATATCCTGGGATTCCTCAAGATCGGCGACCCAGTCGAGTGCGTCATCGTTTTCAAAGCTGTTGTGTCCCCATGCTCCCATTGTGTCGCTCCGTGAGTTAGCCGCCCAACGCCCAAGCGGACCGGGCACGCGGCCGGACGGAAATAACAACGCAACCAATAGACATTTCGGCAGAAGTGACGCGGCCAAAAGCCGCGCGCCAAGCGTGCTCCGATGCAACGACTTATTACGCCGATTTCGATGACGTATCAAAGAGCCTCTTTGCAGTCGGGTAGACGAACATGAACCACAAGCCGCTGGCCACGCTGATCCCAGCAGAGAACGCGAAGAACGGATTGACTGCATCGCCGACAATCATGAACCCGAGCCACGACAGCATGATAAATCCAATTACCCCGTGCCACGTCACAGACCACATTCGGCACTCTTTCGAGAGCATCGCAAGTCGTTTCTTGGTTTCTGAGGATGACGCTTCGCCTTCCGCGGTGTTAAGACCGAGTGCGGTAAACGTAATCACGAACGGCAAAAAGAAAACGCCAGCCACGAGGAATGTTATTCCTGTCGCATGTTCCGACTGAAACAGTTGGAACATGGGCTGTTTCCACGTGAAGGTTGCGATCGCTAAAGTCGCGCCATACAGCAGTGCGACGGCTGCAAAGATCTTGGAGATCGGCATCGTGCAGAACCTCATCGGCATAACGACCAAGGTAACCGGGCAGCGGCTAGCGACTTTCGGATTAAGAACACGCGCCGACCGCCGGTCCGGTTGAGCATTTTGTTAGCCAGCGTCGAACTCCCAGGTACGTCGTTCACGGACTGGAAGGCGTAACTCGGACTAGCAGTAGAAAAGGGCGTTCTTCGTTGGGACGCATCGAACGTCCTTGCCAACTACCGATGAGCATCGCGGAACCGTTTCCCAGGAACGACACTGCCGTTCGTTTCGATTCCGAGTCGTGGTGACCATACTTGGTCGTTGCGACGCGGATGGCCCCCCCATGTAGCCGCTCGACAGACATTTGGACTGCAAGGTATGGTGTAAAGAATGTTGCAGTATTCCCGTTTTGGAGCTCAACACGAGGCGCCGAAATCAGATTCGTTCGTTCGTGGGCCTGGGCCGCGTCGAGAAACGCCTGTGCTTCGACCTTGCGAAGAACCACGACGGGGCTTTTTGCGAGTTCTTCATGGTAATGGGCAAACAGGCTCACAGGGGCCTCAATCAAGGAGATTGACAGCTCGAACGACTCCGCTGCTGCGGCGGGCCGTTCCTCCGAATTGGCGGTGAGCGACGGTCCAAGGAATGGTAAAGAAACGACGGCGGCAAGAATAGCACGCGTAAACAGTTTCGTAGTCATGTTGAGACTCCATTCATCAAACGGGCGAGTGACAGAAGTTCAGGAAAACTGTACAGGTTTGGTTTACTGATTAACGGTTTGGCGATCAGCGAGCGCCCGGAGACCGGTCCGCTGCATCGGCTTGTTAGACCGCACGCCTCGTCGTGTCGGGAGGCGCTCCGCCGCGAAGCAGTCCGTTCACGCTGATATCCTCGTCAATATCCGGCCAATGGATGCCCTGCCCGTCGCCGATGAGACGCCAGTTCCCTCGCAGGCTCGGGGCTGCATGAAGGAGGCGGGGGAACCAGGCGAGAGGGACCGTCACACGGCGACCGTCCGCCAGGTCCACCGTCAACTCGTTGTCGTCGACGGTCCCGTGGACTGTACGGATGGGCATTCTAGGGGTGGAAGAAGTCATGCCATGCCTCCAAGAATCGCTCCTGATGTTCGGATACGTTCCGTGGCAGCCCGAACAGGCCGAGACGCAAGCAGTTTCAGTCGATGAGAAATCCGTAATCGTTTGGTTTGAAGTTCCACTCGGTCGATTTGGGCTTCAGAACCGCGTTCCGCCAATGCCAATTCGTTAGCCAGCACAAGATCAAGAACTTCGAAGTACAGCTCCAGGCGGAGATCATCACGCCGGTTGCGACGTTCACGTTTTTCGATCCATTTCTGAGTGAGGTATGCGACGATGGCCGAAGCGAGAAGGCCACCACAAAATGCGCCGGCGACAGCCCCCCACAACGCATCAAGCAGCGCCAATGCTGCGACCACTGTTCAAGCTCTCGTCTCACCATGTCGCCAAAAACCAATTCCGTCTACCAGTTCATTTGGGAAAGAACTGCAGGGAAGACGATCGCAGTGAACGCCAGGAGCCCCCAAGCAGTCGGTCTTTGTTCCTTTGGCGTCTCCTTACTCGCTAGCAGCTTTATCATTGCGCAGCCGGATACGAGGGCGCTTATAAAGAGCGGCGGGCGAAGCTTCTCTTGAGTATCCGGTGAACCGCCAAGAAACAGTAGCGACATGACTGCCATTGCGACAACCGCGAGCCAGCCGGTAACCCGCATAGTAACGCTCCCATTTCGACCATCGAACCGCTTGGCATCACCTGCGGCTGTGGAGCGAAGCGTA
>JAADHY010000466.1 GCA_013151585.1 Planctomycetota bacterium | reverse complement strand
ATCCGCCCTTCGGGCACCTTCTCCCCCCGACCGACCGGGGGGAGAAGGGACACCGTCTGGAAAACGCCCTTCAGCCGTGACCGTGCGTCTTAAAAACATCGAGGTCAGGCTCCCGCTCACTCATAGCCCGCAGGCATGGACCAGAATCACGAAATCCCATAGAGCTGCAGCCGGGAAGTCCGTTGGCCCGGACTGTGAGCATTCACATCGTCGCCACAGTATGGCAGATCAGATCGCGCAGGTAGCGGAGCCGTTCGGGCTGGAAATCCTTGGCAAACGTGATCATCTTTCGGTCGCTGACCGCAATCAAATGGCCGCCGCCCAAAAACCGGAACAGGCCAACGCCCTGGTCGGCTCCATGGGCGCCCAGCTCTTCCAGCTCATCCATTGGGATGGTTTGTCGCCGGCGGAGCAATGGGGTTTCCCAAACAACTTGGAACAGATCGGGCGAGATTTCCACGAACGTGCGCACCCATCGGCGGCGCAGCACCGGAGCCAAAGCGACGGCAATCAGCACGACGACCGGAAGTGCGATAAAGATGCCGAAAACCCAATTGATGGGCGACGGAGCATCGTGGAGAGCGAACAAGAAGAACGCTGTTCCCACGGTCGCAGCCAGCATCGCCATAAACAAGAACAGAGCCGTAAGGAGCGGTGCCGAATCGTTGCGGCCCAGATGGATCGTGATCGTGTGTCCGTCCTTCCGGATTTCGGCAGGCTCGACGCCGGCCGGAAGTTCCGGGGCTTCTGGCACACCGTGGCGGCGGAGTCGCTCGCGCAGACTCATATCTAGCTCGTCCGGAGCTCGTCGCTGCTTCGCCTACAAGCGAGTTCTCGACGGGCAGACGCAAGTACTTCGCTACGCGTTCGGCCAGTCGCCGCGCTTTGATGGGCGTCGGACACTCGCGTACCAAGAACGGCCGGGGTCCCACCAAACGGACGCAATAAACGATTCGGGTCTTTTTGTCCGTGCAACGGAGTTCTCGCGTCACGCGAACGCAATCGAAATCGCTGAGCATGTAGGTCGAAGGACGGATCGGCACCAAGATTTCGATCCACGAGCGAACTTGCCCCGCCGTCCTGTCCAAGACCACCGTGCGTCGGCCGAAGAGCAGTGCGAAACCGACCAAAGTGAATGCTGCTCCGATCGTCCCCCACAGATACCAGGGAGCGGGAGCCGTAGAGCCCTCGGAATGGAACTGGCCGGATGCCCCCAGGGCGATGATGGTCAGACCCAGCAAAGCAAAAATCGCTCCCAAAAGGATCGCCGCGGGGTTCTGGTTCTTCAGAACAAACGGTTCATGTGGGTTGTACGTTTCGAACGAATGGAGCATCGGTTCGTCCTCACAACAGGCCGGCAAGGAAAAAAGTGGCACCGCGGAACCGGCGCAACTCTATCTACTATCTTTATAGCTTACGGTGACCGGGCTGAGTGGAACTTACGGACGAATTCCGAGACCAAAAGCACGTCTCGTCGAAGCGTCCGGTTGGCCTGGGCGCCCAGTGCGCGCCGCGCTTTGCATTGGCACGGTTTGCAATCGGACGGCGGAGCAACAGCGACGATTGCCGCCATGGCGGCGCGTCGGACATGAACTTTTCCGCCTCTTCTAGCTATGCTATAAGCCAATTGGTCGCATAGAGTGACCATCCTGACGGGACGGTTGGAACGGGGACGTTGTTCTCAGGAGGTCGATCATGGCCGGAACGGGATTGTGGGGAATGAATCTTGTCGGGCTCGGCGTCGTGTTGTGCGTTTCACCAATCGAACTCGCGATCTCCGGCGAGATGACCACCGTCGCGCCGACGGTGAGCGACGCGATCTTGGCGAATCCGAAGATGGGCTGGGAAACGTTTCACCGCCCGGCCAATCAGGACAAAAACCTTCCATCGTGGATCCCTTCCACGGTGCATTACGCGCGATGGGGATGGGGCAAGCTGGAGCCGCGGCCGGGACAAATCGACTACGCCTTTCTCGACGAGGAATTGAAACGGAGCCGCGCGGCCGGGCAAACGTACGCGTTCCGCGTGATGTGTTGTTCCACGTCACCACGTGCGCCTTACCATCCGAACTGGCTCCGCGAGATTGGAGGCCGCGTGTTGCAGACGCGCTATGGAGGCGGCCCCACATTGGAGGTGCCTGATCTCGACGATCCTGTCGTGCTCAAGGCCCACCTGGATTTCATCCGGCGGCTGGGCGCGCGGTACGACGGCCATCCGGACCTGGCTCATGTCGACCTGGGTTCGGTCGGCTGGTGGGGGGAGTGGCACATGAGCCGATCGTCCGAGGTGAAGATGCCGCGTCTCGAAACAAGGAAGAAGATCGTGGACGCGTATCTGGCGGCCTTCAAGAAAACGCCGTTGTTGATGCTCATCGGGGGCCGTGAGATGCTGAAGTACGCGGTGGGCCAAGGAACGGGCTGGCGAGCCGATTGCTTGGGCGACATGGGCGGCTTCTCCAAGACATGGTGCCACATGCGCATGGCCTATCCCCAGATGCTTCCGGCCGCGCGTGCGGTCGACGCGTGGAAACGCGCCCCTGTGGCGTGGGAGACCTGCTGGGATATGCGAAAGTGGGTGAACGAAGGCTGGTCGCTGCGGTTCATTTTCAACTACGCGTTGGCTTTGCACGGGTCATTCATCAACAACAAATCGGCTCCTTTACCGGAAGGCGAAGAGGTTCGGGCCGAAGTGGAGCGATTCCTTCGAAGGCTGGGCTACCGACTGGTTCTGAAAGAGCTCAGGCATCCCTCGACGGTTCGCGCCGGAGGCGAGCTCGCATTGACGATGAAATGGCAAAACACGGGTTCGGCGCCGTGCTACGATCCGTATCGACTGGCTTATCGATTGAGCAACGCCCGAGGCTATCAGAAGATTTTCGTGAGCACGGTGACGGTAAACCGTTGGATGCCGGGCGAGGTCCCTGTGTTTACCGAGGAGTTTTTCCGTCAGCCGCCTGACCTGCCGCCCGGCCCGATCGTGGCCGTGTCGGACGCCGTCGTCCTACCTCGGGATATGCCTCCCGGCGACTACGTGCTTTCGGTCGCCGTGGTAGGCACCGAGGGAGAAACGCCCGTCGTCCAGCTTGGCATCCAAGGCCGAGCGGACGACGGATGGTATCCGCTAAGTCGCGTGCGCGTGTCCCAATGACCGCGTGCATTTGGGCGAAAGCAATCCCGAATTCCCCTGCAACGGGACTCGGGTCTGATCGATTAACGGCACGGAGGTTTCCCGATGACGTCGCATTCCACGGAGGTCGAACGGGGAGAGCGATTTCAATTCGGCGCCAATTGGCAGCGGTTCCTCAACACTCTGAATGAGGAACGAATCGCCGAGGCGGAACGTTCTTTGCTGAGGCTGTTGGAACTGGAGTCGTTGCAAGGACTGCGATTCCTTGACATCGGATGCGGCAGCGGGTTGTTCAGTCTGGCGGCTCGGCGACTCGGCGCCACCGTTCATTCTTTCGACTACGACCCGCAGTCAGTGGCATGCACGCGCGAACTGAAACGACGGTACTTCCCCGACGACTCGGCGTGGACGATTGAAGAAGGGTCCGTGCTGGACCGAGAGTACCTACAGGGGCTCGGCCAGTTCGACATCGTCTATTCTTGGGGGGTTCTGCACCATACAGGACAGATGGCTCAAGCCTTGGAAAACGCCGCGATTCCTGTCGCGGACAACGGCCGGCTCTACATCGCCATTTACAACGATCAGGGGCTGATGTCTCGGTTTTGGCGACGGGTCAAGAAAACCTATTGCGCCAACCGGTTGGGACGCCTTTTGGTCAGCGGCATCTTCATCCCGCTGTTTGCGATTCGAGCCGTCGGGGTGGGACTGGTCAAGTACGGGAATCCGTTTGGGGAGTACGCTCAATACAAGAAAAAACGGGGCATGTCGATCTTCTATGACTGGATCGATTGGCTGGGCGGATATCCGTTCGAAGTGGCTAAACCGGAGGAAATCCTGCGCGTGTATCGATCACTCGGGTTTGAGCTGACCAACATGAAAACCACGAACCGCCTTGGGTGCAATGAGTTTGTTTTCCGGAAGGTGACGTGACTGACGGGCCGCCGGATTCGGGACGGCTCAGCGCGGGGAAACGCGCTGTTGCGATGATCTTCGTTGATTCGTTCGCCGGCCATGGTACCCTATTGGCGTTGTCGCGTTCCTCGTCGCCTGTCACCGAAGGGGCATGGTGACGGGCGTTTTTCCAGGCACCGAGCCAAAACTCGTGGATATCGAAGTTTCTTGACGGGCGCAGGGCGGAACCAGCAGCAAGAAAGGAGCACACATGGCGAAGGGCTACACGGGCAAGATCCTGCGAATCAACCTGACCGACCAGACGACGCGGGTCGAGACGCTGAGCGAACTGGTGCTGCGGTGTTACTTGGGAGGGGGACTGTTGGGAGCGTATTTCCTGTACCGCGAGACGCCTCCGGGCCTGGATCCCTTTGCCCCCGAAGCGCCGCTGATGTTCATGACCAGCGCCACGTGTGGTACATCTTTTTCCGGCGCGAACCGGTATTCGGCCATCGCCAAGAGCCCTTTGACAGGCGGGTTCGGCGAAGCGGACGCGGTTTTCGCCGGCGATGCCTGTCTGCAGGACGATCACCTTGTGTCCGTCTCGCTCCAGCTCGTCCTGAATGCCCTC
>JAADHY010000125.1 GCA_013151585.1 Planctomycetota bacterium | reverse complement strand
CGGCGCAAGGACAACTGGGGCCACAATGGCATCGTGGCAAGAACGTTTCACGCCCAGCCGCCGCCAGCCATTCTGCACGGGAAAGGCGACTGAGAGCAAGCAATACGGTTTCTTGCGTGCCTCGGACGACAGTGGGCGTGACCTCACCGGTAAGTTGTTTCGCGCCGCGTCGGGCTCTGCAACCAGCTCGCAGCATGCGGGGGCACGCTGCACTTCCACCACCCGGTTTACGCCAGCCGGCCGCCACAAAACCAAATAATCACGATAGTGATTCACGGGAAGGGCGTTCACTTTCCCTTCGCTCGCTTTCCTCTTGTGCTTCGATCGTGCTAGAATACGATCGTTGTCCGGCTAAGCCTCTTTGCGGCAAAGTTGACCAAATCAACCGCCAACGAGTTGGGTTTCCCTGTCACATTCTCACCGCGGTCTACGGGCTTCGCCGGGCAGACTGTTCAACCGCCTGAAACCGCCAACCCGTTCGTCGCCAAGCCCTCCGCACGGATCACAAAGGCCGTTCTCGAGAATCGAATCGGACCTGATCGCTTTCGACGGCAGAACAAGGAGATTCATCCCATGCGCCGAACGATCTGTTCCTGCACCGGAGGATGCGGCCTGATGCCGCGTCCCGCGCCTTCGCGATGCCACCGCGACAAAGGGGATTTGATGCCGCTCCTTCCCGTTTCTTTGCTGGTGGGTTGGTTCTTGTTCTTTGCAGCCGGGGCGAGCAGGGCCGAATCGACCGTGGACTACGGTCAGGACGTGCGACCGATTCTGTCGGACAATTGCTATCAGTGTCATGGCCCGGATGAGGAGACCCGCGAGGCCGGTCTGCGGCTGGATTTGAAAGACGCGGCGTTGGCCGATCTGGAATCAGGCGGCCGCGCGATCGTGCCGGGCAACAGCAAAGCCAGTCTGATCATTCAGCGCATTACGGCGGAAGACCCGGACGAGCGGATGCCACCGCCCGATTCGGGCAAGACGCTCACGCCCGAGCAGATCGCGACGCTCAAGACGTGGATCGATCAAGGTGCGCCATGGCGAGAACATTGGGCGTTTGTGCCGCCGAAGCGGCCGGCTGTCCCCTCGGTGCGGAGATCGGACTGGGTTGCCAATCCAATCGACGCGTTTGTTCTCGCTCGGCTCGAACAAGAAGGGCTGGAACCGAATCCGCCGACTTCCAAAGAAACCTTGATTCGGCGCGTGGCGCTGGACCTGATCGGCTTGCCTCCGACGTTGGAGGAGATCGACGCGTTCTTGGCAGACGGCTCGCCCGATGCTTACGAAAAACTCGTTGACCGGCTGTTGGCCTCGCCCCATTACGGCGAGCACATGGCCCGCTATTGGCTGGACGCCGCTCGCTACGGCGACACACACGGCTTACACTTGGACAACGAACGGTCCATCTGGCCCTATCGCGACTGGGTGATCCGAGCCTTCAACACCAACATGCCCTTCGACCAGTTCACGATCGAGCAATTGGCCGGCGACCTGCTGCCCAACCCAACGATCGACCAACTGATCGCCACCGGTTTCAATCGCTGCAACGTGACGACCAGTGAAGGCGGCGCGATCGCCGAAGAATTCCTGGTGCGGTATGCAGTGGATCGGACCGAAACGATGGGCACCGTCTGGCTTGGACTGACAATCGGCTGCGCCGTCTGTCACGAGCACAAGTTCGATCCGATCTCGCAGAAGGAGTTTTACGAGCTGTTCGCGTACTTTTTCAGCATGGCGGACCCGGCCATGGACGGCAACGCGCTGCTGACGCCGCCGATCGTGAAAATCCCCTCGCCGGAACAGAAGGCACAGATGGAGGCCCTGAAAAAAGAGCAGGCGGCCGTCAAGAAGCAGATCGAGCAAGCATTGGCCGAGGTAAAGTATGCTGATCCGCTGTGCGGGCAGGAACTGCCCAAACCGACTTGGTACGAAACGGTGTGGCTGGAAGACGACCTGCCGTCGGGAGCGAAACCGGCGGTCTCGGGAGGCGCACCGCAGTGGCAGTTCGTCGAAGCTCCGGAGCATCCTGTCTTCAGTGGCCAGCGAGCCACTCGGCGAAGTGCGAAAGGACTGGCCCAGCACTTCTTCACCGGCGCGTCGCCCGGACTGCGTGTCCACGCGGGTGATGTCCTCTTCGCTTACGTCTTCATCGATCCGAAGGACCCGCCCCAACAGATCATGCTCCAATTCAACGACGGCAACTGGGAACATCGGGCCTATTGGGGCGCGAACAAGATCGACTGGGGTAAAGACGGAACGCCGAGCCGGCGTCGGATCAGCGACACACTGCCGGAAGCGGGCCGCTGGGTTCGCCTGGAAGTTCCTATCGGCCGGGTCGGCCTGAAGCCGGGCTCGGTGTTGAACGGCTGGGCCTTCACCCAGTTCGGTGGAACGGTCTATTGGGACAAGGCGGGAATCAAATCGCGCGTTCCGCCTGAGGGATTTGCATCCTTCGTGGCTTGGCAGGCCGTTCAGAAAGTTGCCTTGGATTCTTCCTTGCCCAAACCGATACAAGACATCCTAAAAACCGAGCGGGACAAGCGCACCAAGCTTCAAACGGAGCAACTCCGCCGGTACTTCCTCGAACACGTCTGCGTGAAAACCCGCGACGTTTTCCAGCCGCTGCATGAAAAGCTGCAGGCGATCCAGAAACGCATCTCCGAGCTGGACAAGCAGATTCCCGCCACGCTGATCTCGAGGGATTTGGAGAAACGACGGGAGGTCTACGTGCTGCGTCGGGGCGAATACGACAAGCCGGACAAAAACCAGAAGGTCGAGCCGGGCGTGCCAGCGTGCCTGTCGCCTTTGTCGGAGGATGCGCCTCCGAATCGTCTCGGTTTGGCTCGCTGGCTGGTGGACCCACGGCACCCGCTGACAGCCCGGGTCACGGTGAATCGATTCTGGCAGCAGGTTTTCGGGACGGGGCTGGTTAAGACGGCCGAGGATTTCGGCTCCCAAGGCCAGTGGCCGTCGCATCCGAAATTGTTGGACTGGCTGGCGCGGGAGTTCATCGAGAGTGGTTGGGACGTCAAGCACATGATGAAGCTGATCGTCACCTCCGCCACGTACCGGCAGTCGTCGCGGGTGACGGCGGAGAAATACCGCCGCGACCCGGAAAACCGCTTGCTGGCGAGGGGGCCGCGGTTCCGGATGGATGCCGAAATGATTCGGGACAGCGCGTTGGCTTACAGCGGACTTTTGGTGAAAAAGATCGGCGGCAAGAGCGTCAAACCGTATCAGCCGCCCGGGTTATGGGAGGCGGTTGGCTACACCAGCAGCAACACCGCCAAGTTCGTGCAAGATCACGGCGAGGCTTTGTACCGGCGCAGCTTGTACACGTTCTGGAAACGGACGTCACCGCCGCCCTCGCTTTCGGCTTTTGACGCTCCGTCGCGGGAACGGTGCACCGTCCGCCGACCTCGCACCAACACGCCGCTCCAGGCGTTGGTTCTGATGAACGATGTCCAGTTTGTCGAAGCGGCTCGGTGTTTGGCTCAGCGCATGATGACGGAAGGGGGACGAACGCCGGAACAGCGTATCGCTTTTGCCTTTCGAATCGCCACGGCGCGACGGCCGGACGCCCACGAGCTGGCGGTGCTGGTCGATACATTCCGCAAGCGGCTGGAAGCGTACCGCCGAGACGGCCGTGCGGCGGAGAAGCTGGTGAGCGTGGGAGAAGCTCCGCGAGACGCATCGCTGGACGTGGCCGAGCTGGCGGCGTACACGATCGTGGCGAACATCATCTTGAATTTGGACGAAACGATTACGAAAAGTTGACAGGAACCGGGAGCCAGCGCGGGCCACGCGGCCGTCCCTTTGGGCGAACGGTCGGCGTGAG
>JAADHY010000012.1 GCA_013151585.1 Planctomycetota bacterium | reverse complement strand
CGCCACAAGCATCGGATGCCAGTCCGACTGGTCGAGCATGCGAGCCAGCTTGCCGCAGGTCGTCGTCTTGCCGCTTCCCTGCAGGCCGCAAAGCATCAGGATTGTCAGACCGTCGCGACGCAGATGGAGCGAATGGTCGACCGGCCCCATCAGCCGGACCAGTTCTTGGTACACGATGCCGATGATCTGCTCGCTCGGTCGCAACGACTTCAGCACCCGCTCGCCGACCGCCTGCTCGGTGACCCGCTCGATGAACTCCCTCGCCACGTCATAATTGACGTCGGCCTCGAGCAGAGCACGGCGAACCTGGCGCAAACCTTCCCGGATATTCGCCTCGGTCAGCCGACCCCGATCAATGAACGTCAGGGCCTCTCGGATGCCTTGTGTGATGCTTTCGAACATACGCTACAGTACCTGCGGACGATTCGCTGGCGCAACAAGGACCCGCTCCGTCGGCGCCGGCCGCGACGACGTCCTTCCGCGGGGTCGCTCAGGATTTGTTGCATCTTCAGTCGAATCGGTGATTTTAGGCACCCGACGGGCCCTTGGCAACGGAAGCACACTGCGTTTTGGAACGCCTTGGCTAGGCCGGCTGACAAACCGGACCAGGGCGACTAAAATCCTTCCGCCGCGGCCGGCCCGATACCGGTGGCCGCCCGGATCGCGCCACTGAATTGCAGACAGGGAGACTTCATGACTGACCGACGCAACTTGTTCAACAAAGTCTGGGAGGCCCATACCGTCGGCACGTTGCCGTCGGGCCAAACCCAACTGTTCATTGGCCAGCACTTGATCCACGAGGTGACGAGCCCGCAGGCTTTCGAGATGCTCCGAGATCGGGGTCTGAAAGTGATGTTCCCCGAACGTACGCTTGCGACCGTCGACCATATCGTGCCGACCGACGACCGGCGCCGTCCCTTCCAGGATGAACTGGCCGAAGAGATGATGACGGCCATCGAGCGGAATTGCCGGGAATTCGGCATCACTTTGCTCGGCTTGGAGGACGACCGACAGGGAATCGTCCACGTCGTCGGACCCGAACTGGGAGTGACGCAGCCGGGAATCACGCTGGTTTGCGGCGACAGCCATACCAGCACGCATGGCGCTTTCGGGTGCATCGCGATGGGAATCGGCACCAGCCAGGTTGCGCAAGTGCTAGCGACACAAACGCTTCCGCTCAGCCGGCCCAAAGTGCGTCGGATCACGGTCGCGGGCAGCTTGCGGCCGGGCGTCTCGGCCAAGGACGTGATTTTGCACATTATTCGGCGACTGGGCGTCAAAGGGGGGATTGGTTACGCCTACGAATACGCCGGCCCGGTCTTCGACGCCATGAATATGGAAGAGCGGATGACCGTCTGCAACATGAGCATCGAAGGCGGAGCCCGTTGCGGCTACATCAACCCGGATCAGAAAACGGTTGATTATCTGAAGGGCCGCCCTTTTGCGCCTCAAGGAGACGCTTTCGAGCGGGCGAAGCAGTGGTGGCTGAGTTTAGCGTCCGGACCGGACGCGGAGTTTGACGACCAGGTCGAGTTTGACGGCAACGAAATCGAACCGACGGTGACCTGGGGCATCAATCCCGGCCAAGCGGTCGGGATCAGCGAACCGATTCCGCCCGTCGAAAGTTTCCCGCCGGAGGAGCAAGCGGGAGTGCGCGAGGCCTTGCAGTTCATGGAGCTCCAGGAGGGCCAGCCCGTTCTGGGGCTAAAGATCGACGTAGCTTTCATTGGATCGTGTACAAACGGGCGGATCACCGACCTGCGCGAAGCCGCCCGGGTCGTTCGCGGACGGAAAGTGGCCTCCCACGTGCGGGCGCTGGTCGTGCCCGGCTCGCGGCAGGTGGAACGAGAAGCGGAACAAGAGGGGCTGGCCGAAATTTTTCGGCAAGCCGGCTTCCAGTGGCGCTCGGCTGGCTGTTCCATGTGTCTGGCCATGAACCCCGACAAGCTGGTCGGGCGGGAAATTTGCGCTTCCTCCAGCAACCGCAATTTCAAGGGGCGGCAAGGCAGTCCGACCGGGCGTACGATTCTAATGAGTCCGGCGATGGTCGCCGCCGCTGCCATCGAAGGACGCGTCGCGGATGTGCGGGAGCTGTTGTGACCCGGCCAACTCGCGCGACTCGGTCCCGAGCTCGCGCACGCCGAAAACCGTCCGCCGGATCAGCCCGCTGATCGTTCGGGCGGCTTCGAATTCAACAAGATATCGCTGTCTTTCTTTCAGGAGCCAGAGACCATCATGCAGGAAATCTCGCAAGTGACCGGAACCGGCGTCCCGATGTTGATCGACGACGTCGACACAGACCGCATCATCCCGGCTCGCTACCTGCGCTGCGTCACATTCGATGGGTTGGGCCAACACGTTTTCGAAGACGACCGCCTGCAGGACCCGAACCATCCGTTTGACGATCCGCGGTTTCAAGGCGGATCGATTCTGGTCACCGGGCGCAACTTCGGCTGCGGATCGTCGCGCGAACATGCTCCACAGGCCCTGATGCGATGGGGCATTCGCGCGATCGTGGCCGAGTCGTTTGCCGAGATTTTTTTCGGCAATTGCACATCGCTCGGGATTCCAGCGGTGACGGCCGCACGGACGGACTTGCAACGACTGGCCGACGTGATCGCGGCGAAACCGGCCACGGAGATCACGGTTGATTTGAGCGCCAAGCAGGTCTGCTTCGCCGATCAGACGATTGCCTGTGAGATCCCAGAGGAGGCCCGCTCGGCGCTGCTGACCGGCCAATGGGATTTCCTCGCGCAGTTGTTAAAGACCGAAGAGGCTATTCGTCAAACGGCTGCGCGCCTTCCGTATTTGAATGATTTCGTCGGCTGCTAAATCGCGCGATTGATCGCGGCCTTCGGCCGGAGGCGACAACTGTCGAGACACGCCGCATCTCCGGGCGATTCCGTCACATCGCGAAAGGACCTCGAACCCATCATCAAATCGCTTGGGGCTAAAATGTTTTGACGCGGCTTCGCTGTTCTTCGGCCGTAAGGGACCGTCAGAAAATAAGTCGTGCGGCTCGGGAGGTAGGATGGGCTTTCTGGCCTGTCAAAAAGGCGACGGACAGGAATGTCCATCCTACGAGACGAGCACGTTATTCTCTGACGCCCTCTAACCAAACAGAGCGCATCGTGTCCTGCCTTCACTTCGTGGCCGACGCTGGCAGCATCGGCGGCAGGTGCAGGCTACGCCGTGTCCTGCCTTGTGATCGTTTGCGAGAGTGGTGCAGCGCAGGGTAGCTCCGGGACGGTCTGAGCCCGCCAAGACGGAGACGCGAGAGTATGTCAAAATCGGCCACGTTGGAAGGGCCACCTGCAGGCTGGTAGAATCACGGGACATCGTGTGTGGTGGTCGACATCGGGGAGCCAAGCTGGCGCGGAACGGGTGATGTGTTGGTGGAGACGAGGGCGTTTGTTTTTCGACCAATGAAGTAACTGGAAGTCATGGATGGGCGGGCCGGAACTTTGTGTTCCGAGGTGAAAGAATTCTTCGATGAGGAGCGAGACGATGCGGCTGTGTCGATATCAGCGGGACGGCAAAACGGAGGTCGGTTTTTTTCAGGACGACGCGGTGATTCCGCTCCAAGCGGCTGCCCGTGCCGTGGGCGTAAGTCTTCAGGATTCAGACGGTCTGCTCGCGTACCTGCCGGGCGGTGACGCTCGTCCGTCGGTTGTTGCGATTCAGCAAAGGCTCGCCCGACTACTGGACGAAGAAAAGCAGCCTCTTCGCGTTCCGATCGAGGACGTGAAGCTGCAAGTCCCGGTTGCGCGTCCGGGCAAGTTGTTGCTTTTGGCGGGGAATTACGCTGAGCACATCCGGGAAGGAGGCGGCTTGGCGGCGGAACGGGCCAAGACGTTTCCTTACGTTTTTATGAAGCCGGCAACTACGACCTTGACCCATCCGGGCGACCCCGTTCGCATTCCCCCCATCTCGCCGGATCACATTGATTGGGAGATCGAACTGGGGGTCATCGTCGGCAAACGATGCCAGCGGGTGGCGGAAAAAGAGGCTCTGAATTATGTAGCGGGCTACACGGTGGTGAACGACATCTCGGACCGCCGGTTCCGTCCCAACCCGGACCGGGTCGAACGGCCGAAAGACGCTTTTTTCGATTGGCTCCACGGCAAATGGCACGATACGTTTTGTCCGATGGGACCGTGCGTGCTCCCGGCGGACGAACTGCCTGATCCGCAAACCCTGCGCATGACCTTGAAGGTCAACGGCCATATCGAACAAGACGGAACAACCGCGGCCATGATCTTTCCGGTCGCTGCGGTGATCGAGTTCATTTCGAGTTTCGTCACTCTCGAACCCGGCGACGTCATCTCGACAGGAACCATCTCTGGAACTGGGGCGGCGAAAAACAAGTTCCTTCGACCGGGCGATCAGATCGAGGCCCACATCGAGCGCATCGGAACCCTGCGCAACCCAGTCCGATGAGGCTCGGTTCCGGGACACC
>JAADHY010000284.1 GCA_013151585.1 Planctomycetota bacterium | reverse complement strand
GCTCGGCCCCGACTTCGACCGCTGGCAGCGGGAAGGCATCCTCGCCGCCGAAGCGGTTCCGACGGCCGTTCAACCGCCGAAGAAGCTGCTTCCCCGCCGAGTCCTCTATCCGACCTTCACTGTGCACAAGCCGAAACGGTTCGGCCCTCACGGTCGCATGGAAAAACTTGACAAGGTGCAGCGGCTCTGGAAGGATCGCAGCCTGACGCGAATCGGACCGCAACTGAAGGGATATCGTGAAGAGGAACTGGCCGTCGTTCCAACCATCGAGGCTCAGCACTACCGCACGGCGGCCGAGTCGCATACCTGGCGGCCGTACCGTGATGACGCCCCGGTCGAACTATCCGAACGTGGCTACCACATCCTGGACCTGGGAGCCAACCGGACGGGATTCCTCGGCGCCCGGATTGAGTGTTCTCAGAAAACCCGACTCTGGTTCATTTTTGACGAGATCATCGGAAACGACGGCGATGTCAACTTCCGCCGGCTCGGTTGCGCGAACATCGTTGACTACACGCTGGAGCCGGGCCGCCATGCCGTGGAGACGATCGAACCGTACACGATGCGGTATGTGAAGGTGGTCTGTCTGGAGGGCGCCTGCACGCTGCGCGGGCTCTATCTTCGCGAATATGGCTACCCGGAAATCAACCAAGACACGCTGCGCGGTGCCGCTTACTTCCACGCGAGCGACGAGCGGTTGAACCGGCTCTTTGCCGCCGGCCTATCGACGTTCCGTCAGAATGGCTTGGACATTTTCATGGACTGCCCGTCGCGAGAACGAGCCGGCTGGCTTTGCGACAGCTTTTTCACCGCTCGGGTCGAGCATGACCTGGCAGCCCGGTCGCTCATTGAACGTAACTTTTTCGAGAACTTCCTGTTGCCCGAGCGGTTCGAGCACTTGCCGGACGGCATGCTGCCGATGTGCTACCCGGCCGACCACTACAACGGCAACTTCATTCCGAACTGGGCTTTGTGGTTCGTCGTGCAATTAGAGGAGTATCTGGCTCGAAGCGGCGATCGGGTGATGGTCGAGGCCTTGCGGCCCAAAGTGATGAAGCTGTTCGACTATTTTCACCGCTTCGAGAACTCGGACGGGCTGCTGGAGAAGCTCGAACGTTGGGTCTTCGTCGAATGGTCGGCGGCCAACCGGTTCGTCCAGGATGTGAACTACCCGACCAATATGCTCTACGCCGCCGCGCTGGCGGCGGCGGGGCGGATGTACCGTCAGCCACAACTCGAAGCCAAGGCCGACTCAATCCGCGAGGTCATCCGTCGGCAGTCCTTCGACGGCGAGTTTTTCGTCGACAACGCGGTCCGCAAGGACGGCCAGCTTGCTGTGACGCGGAACCGCACTGAGGTCTGCCAGTATTTCGCGTTCTTTTTCGGAGTGGCGACTCCTGATTCGCATCCGAAACTTTGGGCTCGGCTGCGGGACCAGTTCGGTCCGGACCGGAAGAAGACGAAAGCGTTCGCCGAGGTCCACATGGCCAACGCCTTCGTCGGTAACATGCTGCGTCTGGAGCTGCTGTCGCGGTACGGCCGGAACCAGCAGATTCTGGACGAGTCGATCGACTACCTACTCTACCAAGCCGACCGAACCGGCACCCTTTGGGAAAACGTCACACCGCATGCCAGTTGCAACCATGGCTTCGCATCGCACATCGTGCACACGCTCTACCGCGACGTGCTCGGACTCTATCGCGTCGACAAGGTGAAAAAGGAAGTGCTGGTGCGTTTCGGCAACCTACAGCTTCGGCGCTGCCAGGGCCGCATCCCCACGCCCGACGGCCCGGTCGAGCTCCGCTGGCACAAAGACGATCACCGGCTCGTCTATCGCCTCCAAGTTCCCCCCGGCTATCGCGTTCGCATCGACAACCGCAGCGGCAAGGAACTTCAATGCCAAAAGTAGCCGACGATTGCCATCGCCTCGAGCTGGCCCGAGTCGCAAAAAGGGAGATGGCTGCCTGAGACAGTCGAAAACGGCGATGGTGCGGTCACGGGCTGATGCGGTCAATCGGGCAAATGAAACAGCCGTTTCAGCGCTTCGAGTAGTCCGTGCGGCGGTCCTTCGCGTGCTTCCTCGCGCAACGTTTCCAGCGGTGGATGCAACAGCTTGTTCACGATTCGCTCCACCGTCCGTTCCACCTGAGCCAGATCTTCCTCGGAAAGGTGAGCCAATTTGCAGCGAAGGCGCTGGACTTCCTGAGCGCTGATTTCGTGCCAGCGTTCGCGCAGGCGCTTCACGACCGGCCCGGTCGCTCGGTGATAGATTTCCTGCATGAACCGCTGGGTTTCTTCGTCCACGATCTGCAGGGCCCGCTCGATTTCGCGAGCTCGCAATGCGCGGTTTCGTTCGCAGGTGGCCTTCAGATCGTCGATATCGTAAAGAAAGACGTTCTCGTCCAGATCGCCAACGGCCGGTTCGAAGTCGCGAGGGGCTCCCAGATCGAGGATAAAGACCGGCTTGTCGTCGTTCTGCTGACGGGTACGAGCGAAACGGTCGGCCGTGATGATCGGGCGCTCGGCTCCAGTTGCGCTAACGATGACATCCGCTCGCGGGAGCCATTCATCCAGCTCTTCGAAGGGCCGAGCGATCGCTCCGTCCACTTGCTGTGCCAACTGTTCGGCTCGCCCCACATTTCGGTTCAACACACAAATGGACCGGACGCCTTCATGCTGCAGGTAGCGGAGCGTCTCTTGGGCCATTTCTCCGGCACCGATCACCACCACCTGTTTGTCGTCAAAGCGATCGAAGATGCTTTTGGCAAACTCTCCCACCGCCACGCTGGCGATGGAGACGCGTCCTTCCGAAAGGCGCGTCTCCGTGCGCACCCGAGCGGAAACGCGGATCGCCGCTTGGAACATGGCGTGCGTTAACGGTCCGCATGCTTCGTTGGTCTGGGCCAGTTCGTACGCCTGCTTGACCTGGCTGACGATCTGCGGCTCCCCCAGCACCATGCTGTCGAGGCTGCAGGTGACCTGGAACAGGTGCCGCACGGCGTCGGGCCCCTGTTCCTCGATTAGCTCGTCGACGAACTCCGTCAACGGCACCCGGTGAAACTCGGACAGGAACCGGGCCACGTCCTGACGGGTCGGTGGATTTCCCGACTCTTCCTGAGCCGTGTAGATTTCAACCCGGTTGCACGTCGAAAGCAGGACAAACTCCGTGTTCGGAAACCGTTGGCTGAGCGCCTGGTACGCCTGCCGCGCCCGCTCGCCCAGGCCGAAGGAAAGCCGCTCCCGCAGGCTCAATTCAGTCGTTTGATGGTTGCAATAGACAACCCGCAATTTCACGGCGGCGTCTTCCTTTCGACTCAGACGACTGGAAACGGTGTGGGAAGATCAAGGAACGAATGCCAGGAGTGAATCCAGCCGCGCATCAGAATCTGCAAGCCGATCATCGTGACCAGCATGAATCCGAAGGCCCAGACCGTGAGCCAGGCGACTCGCCGACTGGTCGGGGCTTGACGCCGCAGTAACCAGAGAAAGAACGCAAACATCACCGCCCACGTAAAAGTGACCCCGACCACGAACGGATCGGCAAAGCTGACCGGCGTTTCGGTCTTACGGGTCGCCAGGCCGAGCAACACGCCGGTGCATAGTCCCAGCGTCAGCAGCGGAACGGAAACGATGACCGCCCAACGGTTCCAGCGCGCCAACGTGGCCAGGCTCGGAAGCGTCAACCCGGTGCTCAAGACCCGCTTGTGTTTCAGCCGGCGGTGCTGAACCAGGTACATCAGGCTGAGCACGATGCCGAGCAGGACCCCAGCGATTCCGAAAACCGTCAGCGACGCGTGCAGCAAAGCCCAATTGTGGATGGCCGTTCGTCGCGTCTCTTC
>JAADHY010000511.1 GCA_013151585.1 Planctomycetota bacterium | reverse complement strand
GATCAACTGGCTATCAATCAATGGGCGCGGCTTGCCGTCCCACGCGCCATCATACATTGCATCGTCGAGTGCAAGGAAGCGTCCTTGTCCGCCGCCTATCAGCGCCAAAACCGCCAAACAGCTTCAAACTTTCGCTCGATCCAGTTTACACATGCCAGTCTAAAACCCGCCACGAGCCTACATCGCTGACGCGGCGAATCCAGGATTCATTTATTTCGCTCCCGGGTGGACCGTCTTCACGTCATCCGTAACACGACCGAAGGGAGACGGCTACTCTCTGCGTCTGACACGCTCATCGTAGCGCACCTCGACACCCGTACCGAAACCGCACATTTTCTGTTGCCGACAACCTCGTTGCAGACGGAGTCAGCATCCGTAGCAAAGGCAGGGCGCCTCTCTCACAAGGCCGACCGGGGTACCCTCGCTAGGAGGAGGCGTCCAACCCCGCCATCCCGGTCGCCGCCAAGTTGGTTAACGAAAACCGAACACCACGCTCGCATGTCGGTACACGGTAGCCCGCCCCCGATGACCGCCAGTCAGCGAGCAAAAGGCACGGACCCCTCGGTCCTCTCCCTTCGTTCTTCGTCGGCCGGTCCGACTCCGTATCCTCTCCGTATTTTTGAGCGACAGGAGGCCCGTCGAGCAGCCATCAGGACCGACTCGACGGGCATCCTCGTGTCAACCCAATGCGTGGAGTTTCGGGCTAAAACTCGCCGAGCGGTTCGCCTTTCGCTGCGGTGATCAATGCTGCGATGACCGCCTGCGAGAGACTCTGATTCATGAAACGAACAGAGCCATCACACATCAAGGAAAAGGCGCCGCCAGGATGGAACGAATACCACCCGGCACCACGCTCATTCGAGCAATTGATAGCACATGGACCACCGTCCGGACCAGAGGTGCCGTCGTAAAGGCGACCGTTAACCCACATCTCGTTGATCGGGTCAGCCCAGCCTCCGCCCGAGACCCACTCCTGAATCTGAGCGTCGGGCTGAGTGCTATCGGGCCGGCCAACCCTCCACAGTTTGTTACGTCCAGCCAGCTCCACCACCATCACCGTGTTGCTTGTACCGTCAGTGATGTCGCGAACACGGCCCGCGGTGCCGCCGTCGCTGTACGGCGGGGCATCCAAGAAGCGGATGTCCCAGGTGGCGTAGCCATGGCGGCTCCCGCCGACATTCATGCCAAGCTGCGCGTAAGCAATGCTGGCCAAATCGCCCCGCACCCCTTGCATCGCCTCATAATCGCACCGACCGCCTCGAAAGGTCCAGTTCCGGGCAAGGCCGGGAAACGAAGGCTCGATTTGGGTTCCAGCCGGGATGTCGTACTGAACAAGAGGGTCTGTGCCAGCCGTAGAGGGGCAGAGGAACCCGGAAATCACCTGCACGATGACTGGAGCGTTGACCGCGTCATAGGCCCCCTGATTGAAGTCGTATCGCTCGTAGAGCGGAGCCTGATCCAGATAGGGCAACAAGGACAGTTCCCAGGTAGTCGAGCTGCGAATGTCAAGTCCCGAACCGACCGTCAATCCCAGAATCGTCGGCTTCGCGAACATCCCGTACGTATCGTGGTAGTTGTGCATCGCGATGCCGATTTGTTTCAAATTGTTTCGGCACTGGGTTCGCCGGGCCGCTTCTCGAGCCTGCTGGACGGCAGGCAATAATAGAGCAATCAAGATGGCGATGATGGCAATCACCACCAGCAGCTCGATCAGCGTGAAACCCCGAACCCGCCTCGGGCCACAACATCGACTCACATCTTTCATCGCATTCCTCCCTTGTTAAGACAACAGCTTCGGGAAACAACAACTCTTCCGAAGTTTCCTGTGCGCGCGGTGGGAAACGGCGCACAACGAACCCTCGGACACAAAACGCGTGTTACATGAAGCGAAAAGCTTTTTTCTGCCTGACCCACCTGTCCATGCCAGCTTCGACCGACACCCTCATTCCATCACGAAATCCGGACTCCGTTCTTAAATCATCCGGATCGCGCCCAGCCAACTGGGTATCGAGTCGATGGTGTTGCGCCGCGACAAGCTGCGCGGCGTGCGACAACCAGCCGGCTCCCTTCATCGGGTTACCCACATCCGAAATGTCGATTTGTTATCCGTCGGCGAATACCACGCCAGCCGCCCGTCCTCTCTGGCCCAGACAGCGGTCGGCTTCTGACGCAGCCTCGCGTCCCCAATAATTCACGCCGACGTTGGCCCGACTTGGTGCCGCACGGCTCATTCCTTGCAGCGAGTATCTTGGCATCCACGGCATACCGTGGCAAGCGTCATCTTGTTCGGTTCGCCGGAATTCTCGCCTCGCGTATCCTTCCGACTTCCGCCCCCTTCACAATTCTGACCAGCGAATTCCCGGCCGTCAATGCAACTATCGGCCTCATGGGCCGTTTCGGAACCCTCACATGACCAGCGCCGCCCTAAAACCGTCTCCCAACAGCGACGTGGCCGGCGCACAATCGGAGCAACCAGAAAAACATGCAAATCGATTGACCCCGACGACCGGTCGTTTTCGAGAGGATTCCTCAAATGATCTCGTTCCAACTCTCGAACGAGCTGCCCAACCTCGGAAACGAAGGTGAGCAAGAGATGCTGAATGCGTTCGTAGTTTACGTTCTCAGGTTTCGGATTTCAACTTTTTTCCACAATTCCTGCACCAAAACCCGATCCGTGCGTCCGGATTGCAGCGAGGAAAAAGCGGGAAGGGGACCAAACCCGTGACGAATGTCGATCGTCGAGAATCGCTCCGTGGCAGTTGGCCAAATGCACACCGAAGATGTGCCTCTCAACGGCAAGACGAACCAACAATTAGATGCGCGGGACGACGGGATCAGGGTCCGAAAAAGTGGACGTTTCGCTCCGTGCCGCTCTCAATCACGGTGCGCTGGCGGACCCAACCTGCGCGCACTTGGACTCCGTTCTTCGGTTCCTCGATCCGGGCGTTGATACCGCAGCCGGGTTGCTGCAAGCGACGCGGCGAGGGATGCCGCATTAACCGAGCCTCCGTCGGGGACAGCTCTTGTGGGAAACAGCCCGGCGCCGGCAAACAAACCTCAGGCTCCCTGGGGATCCTCCTGCTGGAACGGCGAGTAGTATCGAAACCGGGCTGGCATATGGGAACCAACCGACGCCAAGATGATGACCATCGCTAGCAACCACAATCGAGCTGTCCACAAGGGCACAATCAGCAACAGCAGCACCAGCTTGAGCAGGACGAAAGCCGCTCGGGCCTGGAGCAACCAATGCGGGCGAGACATTGCTTCCACGAGGATCAGTCCTGCTCCGCTGGCGAGCGTCAGCCACAGCCATAGGTGCAGCCGTGACGCGGGAACGTTGAAGACATGCCCGCCGCATAAGATTCCAGCGACACCGATGTGGATGGTCCGAAAAGCGATGTTCCACGCGCGAAGAGGGGGCCACGTCGAGCGGACATCTCGTTGGCTTGGTCCAGACGAATCAGTCATCGCGTCTGCTCCTCCGCGTTACGATCAAATCGAGCGCCGAGCTCCGAGCCTCGCGCTAGTGCGCTTCGCGGCCGGGCCTTCGAGCGCGGGCGGGCGATACGGGCTCCTGTGTCTCCCCCGGGCAGCTCGCTTCGGCTGATGGCAATGGCCCGGCCGCTGCGGTGGCCGCTCGAGCATGGAAGTTCCCGTTGAAGTGATATACTCTGTCCGAAAATGCTGCAACACTCACAAAGAACTGCTTCCAAGGGAGGACGCGCAATGACGACTCCGACGTGGAACTTTTCCCAATGCATAGACGAGCGCAGGTCACGGCTTCGTGCCCCGGCGCGCTTGTCTCGGATGATCGGCGGACTGACCTGGCTGGCGGCTTGCGCTGGCCGTCGCCGTTTCGGCCGCACCAGGCGCGGAGAAGAAACCAGCGCCTTTACGGCCGAATATCATCTTCATCATGGCCGATGATCTCGGTTACGGCGATTTGGGGTGCTACGGTCAGAAGACGTTGCAAACACCGAATCTGGATCGGTTAGCGGCCGAGGGGCTGCGCTTCACGGATTTTTACGCGGGCTGCACGGTCTGCCGGCCGTCGCGTCTGTCTCTTTGGACGGGCAAGCACATGGGGCACACTCCCATCAGCAGCAACGCCCGGTACATTTTCCGGCCCTCGGATGTGACCGTGGCCGAGCTGTTGAAGCAGGCCGGTTACGCGACCGGAGGTGTCGGCAAGTGGGCCATGGGCGGAGTCGGCACAACCGGGCATCCAAACCGGAACGGATTCGACTTCTGGATGGGCTATTTGGATCAAGGAGCGGCTCACAACTACTACCCCACGCACCTTTGGCTGAACGACCAAAAGTTCCCGTTGAAGGGGAACGTGCTGAGCGATCACCCCAAAGCGCGCGGTCGCGTTTCGATCAAACGGGTCACGTACTCGCACGACGTGATGACCGACCAGATGCTGGCCTGGGTGCGGAAGAACCACACCCGGCCGTTTCTGCTGCACGTGCACTGGACGTTGCCACACGCCAACAACGAGGGCGGACGCGTCACTGGGAATGGTTTGGAGGTGCCGGATTACGGCATCTACGCCGACCGTGATTGGCCTGACACGGAGAAGGGCTTTGCGGCGATGGTCAGTCGGCTGGACCGGGATGTAGGCCGATTGATCGCTTTGCTGCACGAGTTGAAGATCGAACGCAAGACGCTTGTGATCTTCACCTCGGACAACGGGCCTCATCACGAAGGTGGCCACGACCACGAATTCTTCGATTCGAACGGCCCGCTGCGCGGGTACAAGCGGGATTTGTACGAAGGCGGCATTCGAGTGCCCGGCATCGCCTGGTGGCCGGGGACGATTCGGCCCGGACGGGTCTCGCACGAGCCGCTCGCCTTTTGGGATTTCTTGCCCACGGCGTGCGAACTGGCTGGCGTCGAGCCACCACAAGACATCGACGGCATTTCGTTCGTGCCGACATTGCTGGGACGCCCGCAGGCCCACCATGAGTACCTCTATTGGCGGTACCGCGGCAAAGAAGCCGTTCGACAGGGGGCCTGGAAAGCGGTCCGGCTGAAGTCTGGCGCGCCGATTGAGCTTTACGACTTGCGCACAGACATTGGCGAACAACACAACGTGGCTGCGTTGCATCCCGATATCGTGACGCAAATGGATCGGATCATGAAACAGTCCGTCCGGTAAAGCGGCCCATAGCAGTGCGTGAGCGACGCATTGGGGAAACTTCGGCCCGAAACGGACGGCGTCACTTGCCCGCGAACGGGCGCCACGAGCCAGGCGGCGTGAAGCTCGGATCGCGCGGAGGACTCTGCGCCGCTTCGCGCAAGGCCTCGCACACGGCAGCCCCCTGCACCGAGGAGTGAATCGACATGACGCGCGCGTTCCCAATTCAACGTCGAGCTATGATGGAATCGATGGCCGTCTTTGGCCTGGTCAGCCTGCTGGCTTGGACAGCTTCGCTGGCCGGCGAAGCGAAACCGGAACGGGTGACGCGATGGCACGGTTACGAGCACCACTTCCGAATCGATGATCGAACGGCGTATGTAGTGTTGCCGAAACGAGCCGCTCCCGGCCGGCCGTGGGTCTGGCGGGCCAGGTTTCCCAACTACCATGCGGAAATGGACGTCGCGCTGCTTGATCGAGGATTCCACATCGGGTACGTCGATGTCGCGGGGCTTTATGGGAGCCCAAAGGCCGTCGATGATGGCAACAGGTTCTATGCGTACGTGACTGAACGGTACAAGCTGTCGAAAAAGCCGGCGTTGGAAGGTGTCAGCCGTGGCGGGCTCTTTGTCTACAACTGGGCCGCGGCCAATCCGGACAAGGTCGCGTGCATCTATTGCGATACACCTGTCATGGACATCAAAAGCTGGCCGGGCGGAAAAGGGGCCGGCGTCGGTGCACCGAAAAACTGGCAAGAGTGCCTGCGGGCCTACGGGCTGAGCGAAGAGCAGGCAATGCAGTATCGAGCCAATCCGATCGATCACGTCACAAAGCTGGTTCAGGCCGGCATTCCGATCTTGCACATCGTTTCGGAAAACGATCGCGTCGTGCCTCCGGCCGAAAACACTTATCTTGCGCGTAACCGCTTGCCTGATCCGCTGCGTCGGAGGTTCCAGGTCATTTCCGTGGCGAAAGGAACCGCGGAATCGCAGGGCCACCACTTCCGTCATCCGGCGCCGCAGCGCGTGGTGCGGTTCATCGTCCAACACGCGCTGTATGAGGGCGGATACGTCTCGTCGAGCGTTTCACGCACATTGGAGCAGGTCGACGCCATCTACGCGACGATGCCGCCGTTGCGATACCAGCCACCCAAAGGCCGTTGGAAGCACTTGCCGCGGACGATGCACTTGCTGCGTGAAGGCCCAGCGTTACGCATCGTCATGCTTGGCGACAGCATCATCAACGACACCAGCCGTTCGCAGTGGCACTTGCTTCTGGAGCGGGCCTATCCCAAGTGTCGGATCACGAAGATCACGTCCGTGCGGGGCTCGACCGGCTGCTGGTGGTACAAACAGGGCGCGCGAGTGCAACTTTATGTTTTGGGCCAACGCCCTGACCTGGTCATCATTGGCGGCATCAGCCAGCGGGACGACATCGAATCGATCCGCGAAGTGGTACGGCAAATCCGCGCCGGCTCGAAGGCCGAGATTCTGTTGATGACCGGAGCGTTCGGCCGGGTCGATCCACGCCAGCCGGGCTGGAAAGCCGAAATCGACCCCGACGGAGACGACTACCGCGCGCGGCTCAAACGGTTGGCGGACGAACTCAAGGTCGAGTTTCTCGACATGCGGGGCGCTTGGGGGCAGTATATTCGCTCTTGCGGCAAGGACTTGGAGTGGTTCAAACGCGACCCAATCCACGCCAACGAACGGGGCGAACAAATTCTGGGACGAATCTTGTGCCGCTACTTCGCACCAAACGTCACATCAGACACTGCCTCGACGGCGCACGGCACATAAGGCTGAAAACTTGCGGTGGTTGCTTTGAGACGGCGGCCGAACTTCTCTCGTCACAGCTCCGTGCTGAGCCACGAGCAACCGTCATCGAGCAGAGAACGACCAGCAGTACCGAGCCAACCGGGCAGTTCGGAGCGTACGGCTTTTGTGTCCGCGTATGAGCACTGTCAAGGCTCATGCGGAGAGGAAGAACTATCTCCGTCCGAGCGTTTCGGGTCGGCCTACTTCCGGCCGCCGGCCGGTCGCCACCTTTATTCCCATGTTTCGTCGACGCTTTCCAGTGCCGAGCCAACGATCACATCGTCAAGATAGAAACCCAACTCGCGAAGATGTCGAATGATATCGGCGGCCGAGTCTATCAAACCGTGTCGCTTCGCTCTCAGTACAATTCCGAGCGTTCCCAGCACAGGTAGTCCAGCGCCTCAGCACATGCCCGCGCAGCCCCGTCGTCCAGCAAGGCGACAGCGTTCTGCGTTTCCAAGGCCACGGCAAGCACTGCCGTCTCGCCCGGCCCCAAACTCCATCAAAGCAAGCGGTCCGGAATACTCTTCGGATAGACACGCTCCCCCCAGCCGCGTTCCAGCACTTGCCTCGCAGGATCGGTCCTTGGCCCCGACATGATCTCTGAGACAACAGTGCCCGGAACCAGTACCTTTTCGGCCAAACCCGTGAGAAGCTCCAAACAACCGGCCTTTGCCAGAATGATTACCGGCGACGCATTCGCGACCCAAATCTCAGCCACGCTGTGATTCCTCGATAAGTTCGTCTGCGTCGTACTGTAACGGGAACACGCCAAAGCGACCGAGTGCTTCAAGAAACTGGCTGCGCGAAAGTCCTGCGAGTTCGGCAGCGCGCTCCTGAGAAAGTACCCGCAGTTCATACCACTTCACGGCTGCAGCCAGACGCATCTCCCTGGCAAACGTCGCCGGGTCTTTGCCCAAACTCGCTAACGCAGTCTCCGGAATTTCAATTGTCATCTGAACCATCGACTCGCGCTCCTTTCGTCCTCTCGGCTTCTTGAACGCAACCATTCGGGCTTCGGACCGCTATTGCCCCGTCGTTTGAGGCGGTCCAGCTTGCCGCGCATGACCGCCGTGCACGGCAAGCCCTCGAACTCTAGATCGTTGGGAAGCACCTATTCTGCGTGAGCCGACAACGCACAACGTGGACCCGACGCATGTTCTTATTGTATCGCAATGCGATGGACGTGACATGCCAACGCTTGCCGATCCTTTCGGCATCGAACGCACCAAGCGGCCTCGGCCACGAGCGGGTTGGCCCGACGGCCGATACCAATCGATGTCACCATTGCGAACGGCCTTGTTTTTCTGAAGCAGTCGATCAAGATAGGGAGGCCTCTCGCCATCATGGCGGGCTAACCGAAACGAAGGCGATCTGAGACTCGCGGACTCCCCCGAGCTTTCGGATCGAAGAGCATGTGTGGAAGCTCATTCTGCTTGGACAGAACAGATTCGAGGATCTTCATGTTCGGGCAAGACGTGCGTGCGATGTTTATTCGTTGGCTGGTGACGATTTCTGCCTGGCTGCTTTCCTCGGCGGCGACTTGGGGGGCCGGAGGGGCTGTGGATCTGGCCGAGTACGGGCACGCGATGATGCCCATCGTTGTGGGGGCGTCGGCCGAAGCGGCTGTGCGGAAGTATGCGGCGACGCTGGCCAAGCAGCTTCGGCGGATCGCGGGAGCAACGTTCAAGGTGGTCGAAGGGGACGGACGTGAGGGGATTGCGGTCGGAACGGCAGCCGATTTCCCCGCTCTCGGACTGACGCGAGAACTGGCTGGGAGCGGTTTCGGTGCGAAGGAAGGCTACCTGCTGCGGTCGCATCCCAAGGGGCTGTACGTGATCGGTGCCAGCACACTGGCCGTGCGGCATGCCGTTTGGGATTTGCTTCACAGGGTCGGCTACCGCCAGTTTTTTCCCGGGCCGGTGTGGGAGGTCGTGCCGAAACGGCGAGAACTGAGCCTTGCGATCGATGCAGTCGAACAGCCGGACTACGCGTACCGGTCGATCTGGTACGGCTACGGGACGTGGGACTACAACGGCGAGCCGCTGAGCCAGTGGCGGGAGCGGAACCGGGCCGAATCCGCGTTCCAGCTTCGGACCGGGCATGCGTACGGAGGGATCATTCGGCGCTATCGCAGCGAGTTCGAGGCCCATCCTGAATATCTCGGGCTCGTTGACGGCAAGCGAACTTCGACGAAGTTCTGCGTCTCGAACCCCGGGCTGCGAAAGCTGGTGGTACGCTACGCTCGCGAATACTTCGAAGCAAACCCGGACGAGCAGTGTGTGTCGATCGAACCGAGCGACGGCGGTGGTTGGTGCCAGTGCGAGCCTTGCCGGCGGCTGGGCAGCCCCAGCGATCGGGCGTTGATGCTGGGCAACGAGATTTCCGCATGGCTGGAGAAGAACGCGCCGGATAAGTACGTGGCCATGTATGCGTACAACTTCCACTCGCCCCCGCCCAGCATCCGGGCGCGCCCTCGCGTGATCATCAACATCGCCACGGCGTTTCTTAAAGGCGGCTACTCGGTTGACAATTTAATCGCCGGCTGGAAGGCTCAGGGCGTTCGCCAGTTCGGCATCCGCGAATACTACAGCGTCAACACGTGGGACCGCGATCTACCAGGAGCGGCCCGCGGTGCTCAGCTCCAATATCTGGCCCGCACGATTCCCCAGTTCCACGCGGCCGGCGCCCGGTTCATGAACGCCGAAGCGAGCGACAACTGGGGACCGAACGGGCTGGGTTACTACATCGCCACGCGGATCATGTGGGACGTCGACGAAGCCAGTCGTGTCGACAAGCTGGTAGCCGATTTTCTCGACAAAGCATTCGGCCCGGCCCAAGACCCGATGGCCGAATTCTACTGCTTGATCAACGGCCCAGAGCAGCCGCTCATGTCGCATGATCTGATCGGTCGCATGTACCGGCTGCTCGACCGCGCGTGGTCGAAAGCAGATGACCCGGCGATCCGAGCGCGTATCGGGCATTTGATCCTTTACACGCGTTACGTCGAGCTGTTCCGGAGCTATCGCAACGCCGGCGGTGCGGATCGCCAAGCCGCATTCGAGGAGCTCATCCGGCACGTCTACCGCATGCGCACGACGATGATGGTCCACGCCAAGGCGCTTTATCGCGACCTGCCCGCTCGTGACAAGCAAGTCACTGTGCCGCCGGAGTGTGCGTGGAACGTGCCGGAGGATCGCAACCCATGGAAACACAGCCGGCCGTGGTCGCAGAACGAACTGCGTGCAATCATGCGTGCCGGCATCGAGGCGAACGAGATCATCGATTTCGAACCGGTCACTTTCAGCCGTGACCTTGTGCCGGTGCGCAAGCTGGCTCCCCCGGACGCGAAGCGGCTGCCGGATTCGTCAACCAGCCGCGGCCGACACGAAATCCTCACTTGGTTTGAGAAAGCGCCGACGACGCTGCGTCTGAAAGTGACCGGCGGGTTGATCGCCCATTACCGCGACCGCGGCAACGTAAAGGTCGAGCTCGTCTATCTGAGAGCTGCCGGGCCTCACGTAGAGCAAGCGTCCCCGCTTGCTTCTCAACCACGAAAGACGTCAGCAGTCACGAAACTCAAGTCGTGTATTGACCGTACTCACGTCTCATCGCACAAGAACACCGAGATCGTTGCCAAAGCCGAAGTCCCTCCCGACGGCAAACTGCGTGAGGTCGCGCTGACAAGCCAGCACGTCGGCCTGCATAAGCTGGTGATCGAGGACGGCATGGACCGCACCGAAGTGATCTGGCCGGAGGGGCTGCCTCGCACCATCGAGGTCAGTCGCGAACGCTCGCCGCGGCACAGCGGCCGCCGCTCCGGGTACTTCTACGTTCCGCCGGGTACGAGCGTTGTCGGCGGCTACGGCCCGCGCGATCGCCTTGCTGTGATCTGCAACGCAGACGGGAAAGCCGTCTTTCGATTCAGCGACCTGGACGGACCGGACTATTTCCAGATCGCCGTGCCGCCTGACCAGGCTGGCCGATTCTGGAGCTTTCGCAACGTCCCCGACCGTCTGATCCTGTTGACTGTTCCGCCCTACTCAGCCCGCACGCCGGCCGAATTGCTGCTGCCGCGCGAAGTTCTCCCCCCGCTTGATCGGAACCGCCGATAGTCCGTTCTCAAATGGCGAATTCGTAGTTGGCCTCGCGTCGGGAGCAGCCGAAACTGGAACGAAACGATTGATACAAAAGCTTTCGGTGCCAAAAATCCGAAAGAGGCGGGTAAGTTTCGAGGTTTCAGGGGCATCGTATCGTTACACACTCGCCTTCGCGATCATCGGTTTGGGCTGCGGGGGAACGCCGGAACGAAAACGAGAGGAGCCTGCACACCGAAGGCAGCGAGGTTTCGTCTCACGATCTTGTTTGCGCAAAGAATTTGCGTAACGGTTCACGGAATTAGCCGTGGAGGAGGCTGAGGGCGAGCTGTCCGGCTTGGTGCGCCTGAATGGATTCAAGCAGAAACTCGAAGAAGCTACGGCCCCGCTTGCGGCAGGTGGCGATGGACGACCACATCCGCTCATGGTATCGCTGCCCCGCTTCGCCTCGAGTCCCTTGCCTGATGCGGCGGTCGATCACGGTGTGACGAATCTCTTGTTCGCCGTGATTGTTCGTCGGTTCAAGGCCCTCGGTGAACAGGAACCGAAAGTAGTCTTGCGGCAAATCGTATTCTTGTATTTCCGAAAATTCCTCGTCGGGATACTGCACGATGGCGAACCGCGCAGTGAGATTCCCCACCTCCTTGCTCGGAGGAGGCCCACACATCAAGTGAGCCCGGCACTACTAGCCCAAGCTCCCCAGTTGTTGACGTAAGTCCTTGCCCTGTAAGGACCGGCCCCTGAAAGTTTCCACTACATTTCGATTTCGTATTCTCGAGAGGGGGGC
>JAADHY010000271.1:4609-5486 GCA_013151585.1 Planctomycetota bacterium | reverse complement strand
CCATCGCCAAAGGACTTACGTCAAAAAACCGGCCGAAAAAAATTTCGAAATCGCCCAAATTCGCCCTCAACTGGGGAAGTTGGGCTAGGCCCTTCGGGTTTTGGCATCGACAACGAATTGTCGATGCGGTTTTGCCGTCATTTCAGGCCGCAAGGCCTGCTTCTCGAAGAAGTTGTTCCATGTGGATGCGAATGGTTTCGTAATGTTGATCGAGCCAATTGCGGTTTTTCGGTGGACGTCTCCGACGACGGGTGAGTGTGCCAGCGAGAATCGGTTTGATGACTTTTTCCCTCAGCACGACCGCGGCCATGATCGTGCGCAAGCCGTCCGCTGGACACTGATAGCGCCGCGTTCGATCGATTCGCTCGACCAACCCTTTGCCGCGAAGCTTCTTCAGGTCGTAGGAAGCCTGACGCGCCGTGTACGGCCGCCCGAGGATTTCTTCCACCAAGCCGGCCAACTGCCCCACCTGGAAGCCACACACGCGAGGAAAGGGCCAGCACGGCCATCAGCACCGCTCGCATCCGCGGCCGGTTCAGGTCCACTCCGGCCACACGCGTGGCGCCCACCTGCGAGGGCTCCGGCAATCGGTCCCGCGTCTCGTCGGTCACCCAGCACGCCTCCACGCTCCGCAGCACCTCCAAGAATCGTTCGACCGTCAAACGCAACGTTTCGGCCATCTCAGGAAAACGCTCCACCCCGTAGCGCGCGAATTCCTTTTTCGCATTAGGCACAATCGCCTCGATGCGAAGCACCCGGGCGCCCTTGGTATAGACCTCCATCGTCATCAGCCCACAAGGGACCTTCAAGACCGTCAGATCATATGTTGGTCTCTCGACCTGGACTTCGAATCGCGGCTTTCGGCCTGGCCTCCTGG
>JAADHY010000271.1:0-4517 GCA_013151585.1 Planctomycetota bacterium | reverse complement strand
TCCGGCCGCGAGAAAACAACACGTTGCGGCTGTATTCCATCTGATAGATCGACCAGTCGTAACGCAGACGCGTTCGCTTCTGCTCCGCCAGGGGCAACAGGAAACACAAGCACGCCGAATAAAGTCAACGCTCGCAGACCTCTCTCAAGGGCCCTATCGCGCCGGACGAGCGCAAGGTCTCTGCCACCCGATCCAGGTCCACGAGGTTGGCCGAATCCGTAAAACAGTTCCCTTCCTTCGTGAAGCCAATCTTCTCTCGCAACGCCTGCCGGGCCACGGACTTGGGCCCGTTCCGGGTCATCGGAACGTTGAACGGGGGATGAGGGCACACCTTGATGGTGAGGTGCCCCCAATCGGGGTCCTGAATGGGAAACGCATAATGGTTCATGTAGGGGAGGGGGTCTTGCGGACCAGGTTCTTCGTGCCCACCACGCCCCAAACCGAATTCGGGGCGCGGGGCACGGTCATGCAGAAAACGCCTTTCTGCTCCGGATCGGCTGGCCGATACCCTTCGGCGATCTCATGCATCCGATCCTCGCGACTCTTCTCAATGATCGGGATGCCGCGTTGCTTGGCCGCAGCCCGAACACGCCGGGCAAACCGCATCAGGTGGGCGTTGTCCAAGTTCTCATCGGTTCCGGGCAACTGACGCCACCCCGTGCGAAAGCCACCGCTGGATTGAAGGAAGCGACAATAACCGTCCAAAACGATGCGGTCCACACAATCGTAGGTGCCCTCCAACAAGCCTTCATAGCGTTCGCGGAAGGGGTCCGTCGGTTGCATCGGTGTCTCCTTATCGGGATACGGCAGAAGGCCCCATCATACCCGAACCCTCAGGCCAAAGACACAAAACGCCTCGTCCTAACCACAACGCCTCGAACAGAGCCGACCAACGCGTCCTGCCCGCAACCCGCTGGCGGCGAGGCCGTATCGAAGTCAACAACCTCCTGTTGCCAGGGAACACGCAGGTTGGAGGTCCATCACCGCGTCACTTTATCATTGCTCAGTGCTCGTCGCACCGACTGCCCCGCCAGGGGCCTCTTCTTCCGGGCGTAGTCCCGGACGAAGCGTAGGGCCTTACAGCGTTATTCCAGGCGAAGGAGCAGTTGGCCGAGAAGGAGTCGAAATTCAGATAGCCCTTGAATTCCGGACCGACCAACTTCTCCAAAACCTCGCGCGACCGCGAAGCGACGATGACAAACAGGCTGAACGTGGTCGCCGTAACGCACCAAATCCAGCGATTTTTTTCCGTCGTCTTTGATGCTGGTCTCATCGCTGCTGAGTTGCTCTTGCCGCGGAATGGCCTGGGCCAATTCTTTGTAGGGATCGGCCAATGATGCCGAGATGGTGCCGGTACAAAGCTTGGTCAGGTAGCCTCGAGAAACCGGCACCTGCAACACGTCTTCCATGCAGATTTCCAGAGTCGAGTAGCTGCAACGAGCGACCGACTTCATCCAGCCGATCATCGCCAAAAGCCGCGGCCCGAAGATCGGCCCCTTCCGTTCGGGGCAGTTAGGAAGGCAGCGGTTCCCGGCTGCATCCTGGTAGACCGCCAGTCGGTATTCCGTGATGTGAACGGGCGACTCGCGAAGTTCGATATGCTGAATGATCTCGAATTCGCCGGTCGGCGCGAGGTCGAGCCGTTCGACGCCGGCGTTTTGGATTGTATAATGGATCGTTTCATCGACGCCTTCAGGCACCAACCGCTCCCGCAGGGCACGCCGATGACGCGGCTGACCGCCCGCTCACGTTTCTTTCGGCGTCCCGGCTTTTTCGGTTTCGGCTTGACAATATCACTCGATAGCGGCTTGGAGGATGTCGAGAGTCCTTCTTGGCTCTAGCTAACCCCAGCTCCCGGACTTTCGCCTCCAATTGCGAGATCGTCGCCTCCTGCTCGGCAACGTGTGCCCGAAGCTCTTCGATGATTCGACGTTTGCTGTCCGCGTCTCAGAATTCATCGCATCCTCGCCAAAAATAGCAAGTTAGAGCTGTTGTGCTCTATATAGATCTGCGAGCGTGTACTGGATAGCGATACTTAAGTACGTAAGCATACAACTGATCACAATATAAAAGGACACATTAAGGCGTCGCCCGAAGGCGAGGGCTTCGTTCTCTCTCATCGGGAGACAGTGAGCTCGACGAAGACGGGCGACAACGAAGTGTCCCCGCTGTTGCTGAATCAAGCTCGGAAGAATTTGCAAGAAGGTCGGATGAAAACCTTGGCCTATGACAAAGCGGCGAATGACAGCAAAGTCCATCGCCTGTTGGATCGGTTGGAAGTGGCTCCGATCATGCAGAACCGCTCGTCGTGGCAGGAGGCCTTTGGGAAAAAGCTCTTCCGGGTCGAGACGGGCGGACGAACGTTGCGTAGACCGAGGCGGGACGATTCGCTGCTCCGGGGCTTTGCGCCTCAGTCGTCATGGTCACTAAAGAACTGAACTCGGCGACGCCAATACACCGGCAACGGGAGCTTCGTTTGCCGTATTGAGCCGGCTCCATATCCCACCGCGAGCGGCCGCTTCATCGGCCGGCCACATCGAAACACAACCCGGAGCCTTGGTCTCGCTCGCACCGATGCTTGATCGCCGTGGTTCTCCGACCAACACCAAGTCTAACTGCCGCACGCCATCCGAACAAGAATTCGTCAATGCGACACAGCGGCAACCTATTCGCCATCTTCGTGGGTCGTCCAATAATCCCAAACTCTTTCCTGTTCTTCTTTCACGAAGTTTTGCTCTTCGATCGTTAACCGCTCTGAGAACTCGTCAGTATCCCTCTTGAGGTGCGGCGGCAGGCCGACGACGCTAAAAAAACCACCTCCAGGATGCCCTTTGGGACATATCCTGGTTTCGCTGCCAGCTTTTACTACGATGACTGACAAAAAGGGTCGCCCTTCTGAGTGCTCATACTCGCTGATTTCTCCGACGACCCACCCGATCCCGATACCCGGCGTCGGGTGCCCGCGTGGGATTCTGAATTCTTTCATCAACTGCCCATAAGTGATCGTTTCCCGGTTTCTTGCGACCTCGATCAGTCTTGCACGCACATCCCACCGCATTCCGATCCCTCCGTTGTTCCGCCAGTTCCTCCTATCTCACGCCCCCAGCTATAAGGAGGCGCAAGCCGTGAACCTCGACACTGAATCGAGCGTTCGACTAGATTGAATCCGCTCGCCGGTTTGCGGAGCGACCGACTTGTGGCTTCCCGTCAGGTCAGTACGTTTGTCCTCCCGTTCGCATCTCAGCGAACGACCCGCCACGCAGGCTCCGCCTTCGATGTCGGCTCCCGTGTACCCATGATCTCTTTCCTTTCTACGTATTGGCACCGTTGAAGGCCTGCTTCAGCACCTGCGTGATTATTTCTTTTTGTTGTCTTAGCTCTGCAGGCGTCAAACGAATGCGGTACCTCCCCCAACGATCGTCGTAATCCATGACATCGAGGCCTGCAGCTTCCAGCTGTTCCTGGGTTTCGGAAGATTTCACCAACCGAGGTTCGAGCCGGAGGAAGTTCTTCTTAGGACGGAACACGACAAAATTGCAGGCCTGACCGTGTTTCGCTAGGCCGATGTAGAACTTGTTGTACTTCAGTTCCAGATCGGGATCCAGCGACTTCAGCGCGTCCAATAGCTCGTCGCACATCGCGACTGTCTTCTCAGAACCTCGCTTGATCCAGTACGAGCGGTCCGTCGTCTCGTGAGCGTCTTCGTCTTCATCCACAAGCCCGAGCGTCATCTGATCGAGCACCTTTGTGAAGACGAGACCGACATGATCATTGAACTTGAGGGCATTCATTTGGATGGCAACTAACGGAATCATTCCGTTGAAGAGACTGATCACGTTGAAAAAGCGCGGGCGGTTATCTGCTCCGCGACAATCACTGCCGTATGTTCGTATTGGGGATAGCGCTTTCGCTCAATGTCCCAGTATTCGATCGTACGAATGATGTGGCTTTCGTCGGTAGGACCAAGTTGAACCTCAACCTCATAGCGGTGGCTGGCCTCGGCGTCTTGAAGCAACAGGTCCAACCGGCCTGCGCGTGGTTGGATACGCTCTTTGTCTTTTAGTACAACATCGCCTAGTCCCAGAATCGAGGGATCTTCCGCTATCCGGTCCTGTACCCATCGTTCGTCGAGCTCCGGATGGCCCTTCAGCGAGATGGTCTCAAATCTTGCGTAAATCGGCATCACGCATCGTCCTCATTGACTCGAAGGCGACGTTTGCCGAAACGATCGGGCACGCCGCCGCACCAAACACCCTGAAAAACCACGGAACGTGTTTGACCTCGGATCGGCGAGGCTCACAGGGTAGCTTCCACGCCAACTCACTGCTTGGTCAGTACGCATGCGATTCCACCGGCAGGCCCCTGAAGGGTATTGTGCCAAGCAGCTTGCTACCATTCAAGAAACTTTCTCGGACTGTTTGGGTCCTGTGGGGCTTCGTTGGACGGAATCGCGAGGCGCGGCCCCCTCACTCCACCATCGGGGCCAGTGCGGCCTGAAACGCTATGCCGACAATGCG
>JAADHY010000742.1 GCA_013151585.1 Planctomycetota bacterium | reverse complement strand
ACGCTGATGGATAACGACCAATGGCAACGCTACTGGGCAACCCAAAACGCCACCAGCACTTAAGCCCGCCAAAAAATCTGGCCACGCCCGTCCAACCAAGCTCGCCCGGACGTGCTTGACGCTTGGGGGGCGTTTCCCTTACTCTGCCGCAACGCTGACGCCAGTGGTTTGGCAATTCGGACAATTCGGAAAAGTGGGGTCACGAGACGCTGTGGTACAGGCGTCTCGCCTGCCGTTCGCGGACGAGACGCCCGCGCCACAATAGGAGGCTGTTTCAAAACCTGTGTCCCGCCTGCCTCTGGAGACCTGCGCTCCCGTGATGTGCGGGCTGCGGAGACCCGCGCACAACGTTGGGCGGGGTGATAGCTTTGGCGATATCCTTTTCTGGTCATGTGATCCGATGGGCCTCGGTGGGCCGCGCAAAGCTCGAACATCCTTGAAGCGAGGAACGATGAACGACCTGATTCCCCCGCATGGCGGACTCGAAGAACCGGTCTGGTTGATTGTCCCGGACGAAGAGATTGCGGAGTTCAAAGCGAAAGCGGCGGAGCTGCCGCAGGTGCCGGTCTCGGCGGCCGACCTTTCGTCCGTCTATCGCTTGGGCGATGGGACGCTCAGTCCCCTGACCGGCCCGATGGATCGGGAAACGTACGAGCGCGTTCTGGACGAAGGCGTGATTGAACGCGATGGCCGCCGCTACGCCTGGACGATCCCGATTGCCTTTCCAGTAACCGAAGAGCAAGCGAAAACGCTCCGGCCCGATCAGACCGTGGCCTTGATCAGTCCCGCCGGCGAGATTGTCGCAACGCTCCAGATCACCGACATCTATCCGTGGGACAAGGCCAAGTACCTGCGCAGCGTTTATCAAACAGAACGCACGGACCATCCCGGAGGCGACATGGTCCTCAAGAACGACGCGGATAAAACGCACCTGCTCGGCGGGCAAATCCGCGTCCTCCCTCAGCCGAAGAATCCGCATTTCGGAAAGTACGTGCTGACGCCGCGGGAAATCCGGGCCCTTTTGCGGGAAAAGGGCTGGGAAGCGGTCGTTGCGTTCCAGACGCGCAATCCCCTTCACCGGGCCCATGAGTACGCGTTGGTTTGCGGGTTGGAAACCTTGCTCCGGCAGGGGAAAAACGCCGGAGCCGTGCTCAACCCCTTGCTGGGCGAAACCAAGGGCGACGACGTCAGCGCCGAGATCCGCATGCAAACTTACGAGAAGCTGATCAGCGATCGAGCGCTCGGCGAAGGCGACAGTGACCCGGACCTTTGGAAGGACCGCCCCGATCGCGTTCCGGACCGCGTCTTGCTGATCGGGCTGGACATCAAAATGTTTTACGCCGGGCCCAAAGAAGCCGTGATGCACGCCATTTATCGGCAGAACATGGGGTTTACTCACATCATCATCGGTCGGAAGCATGCGGACGCTCCCTACCACGACGGGACGCCGATCTGGGGCGACTTCGACGCACAAGCCATCTTCGACGATCTGCCGGGCGAGCTGCTCATCCAGCCGGTCAAGGTGGGCTTCGCCGCCTACTACGAAAGCATCGGACGGGTCGACCTGATGGAAAACCATCCGGACGAGAAGCCGGTGTTCATTTCCGGCAAGGAAGTCCGAGCCATGCTTCAGCGAGGCGAAATGGTCGATCCGCGAATCATGCGAGAGAGCACGTCGCGAATTCTGGCCGAGGCGATGCGGACCGCGCAGCAAAGCTCGGATCAGTAACCCACAACGGGGCAGACGGCGCGGCCCGGCCGCGGAGAATCATTCTGTTCGGGCTGGTGCTCACCGGCAACACGGTCGCGGTGGTTGCAAGCCGACCCGGTCGAATAGCTCGTACAGTTTCGCCATGACGCGATCCTCGACCGACGAGGCGAACGGGCCGGGAAAGGCCGTGTAGCGCATCGCTCCGCCGCCCTCGTACCCGCCTTCTTCCAAAACGCGCCGACTGGGCAGATAGCCGAAGACATAGTTGCTGTATCCTGCGACCCAAACGACGGGCGGACCGTCGACGGTCGAGGGATATCCGCCTCGGAGCTCCCATTTCAGCCGCAACGAATAGTCGACCACTGCTTCACCGCACAACGCAACCAGCGTCAAGTCGTCTCCGAACCGAATCACTTGCAGCGGGAAATCGTATTCAGTTCGGATCGATCCCTCGCCCTTGAGCTGCTTCAACAGCCGCTCGGCGTGGGCGCGTTCGTACTTGTTCTTCGATTGAGCTTGTCGCTGGAGCTCCTCGCGGGATGGCGGTGGTGCGAACTGGAGTGTTACATCGTCCAGAGCTGCTCGCAGCGGACCGTGAATCGTTCGAGTTCTCTTTGTTTGCAGAGCGGCTTCGACGGCATTGGCCAAAGCGCGACCATGCTGCTGAGCCAGTTCCAGTGTGCGGCGCGGATACGGATTCTGATCCCCGCCACAGCCCTGCAGAAAAAGGGCGGTCACGCCCGGATGAGCCTCCTCCAGATATTGATGAGCGAATCCCGGATAGTCGCCGCAGAACTGATAGAAACCCAACGTCGTGCTGTGACAGGCGTAACCGAAAAGGATGGCCCGGAGCTTCCCGTCAGGAGCCTGAACCCGCAACACCGGAACGTCGTGGTCGACTGGTCCATCGGGATTCGGACTGTTGATGAAACCTCGGTCCGTCGGAAGTCGGCGGTTCATCGCGAACCCGCAACGCGCATGGCTGTAAACCAGCTCGGCCGGCTCCAGACGCTTCAGAGCCTGCCCCACCAGCTCGATCAGCGTTCCCGTCAGCTTGCGAGAGTATTCGATGTTCGCTTCCCGCCCTTCGGGGACCGTCCCGTAACGGTCAGGCACATCCATGCGAATCTCCGGCCCGCAGTGCGTATGGGAAGCGTTCATCAGGAGCGCCTCCGGCGGCAGACCGTGTTGCTCTTGGGCCGCTTTTTCGACGGCCGCCCGGAGCTCCTTCGGGATGCCGATCAGGTCGACTGTCACGATCACCAGTCGATTCCCGTCACGATCTTGCAGCGCCAGCGCTTTGGCAAACAGGTCGTGAACTTTGCCTTCTGACGGTTTCTTGCGAGCTGCGTAGCCGGCCATCCACATTGACTTCTCGGGGGTGATCACGACGGTTGCCGTCCCTGCTCGCCACTCTGATTTTTCGGCGGCCGGCGGTTCGGCGGCCACGCCTCGATGCGGAACTACGAACACCGACCCAATGAGCAAGATCGCTCCAAGAACGTTTCGCATGGTCATGCCCTTTTGGTGTTTCCGAAGAACCGAGCCAATCGCTTGTGGCTGTCATGATACCGGTTGGTCAGTTGGCAGAAAACTCCGACGTCTCGATGTGCGGTATATGGCCGACCGGAAGGCAGCACTCTAAAATGGGCCAGCCGGCGACGCTCGGCAAAAGCGAGGCTTGGCCGATACGTTGGTTTGCCGGCGCGGCACATTCTTGCCTGTGTCAACGCGGGGAAGCTGCAGTGGGCTGCCTGGGTGCCGCGTGAGCTTCGCTCTTCCGTTTGGCGTCCGATGGGGAATCAAGGCGTTGTGATGGTTTTTTCCGATCAAACTGAACCGCGCCACCGGGAGCGATGTGAACATCGGAGCCAAAGGGTCTCGAGCCACTGCACCTTGCCGGCGATTTGGAAAGAATGATTTGGGAAGAGGCCACGGAGAGGAAGATTCCGATGAAGATCGTCATCGTAGGAGGTGTGGCTGGCGGGGCCAGCGCGGCGGCGCGGGCGAGGCGGCTGTCGGAGAGTGCGGAAATCATTTTGTTCGAGCGGGGGCCGGAGCCGTCGTTTGCCAACTGTGGGTTGCCCTACTACATCGGCGGTGTCATTGCCGATCGTCGGCGATTGCTGGTGGCGCCTAAAGCTCGGCTTGTG
>JAADHY010000551.1 GCA_013151585.1 Planctomycetota bacterium | reverse complement strand
CAGTCGGCGGCGAGCCGCTCATCATTGACCGCGGGGAAGGCCCGTATCTTTACGACATCGATGGCAATCGGTTGATCGACTATGTTTGCTCGTGGGGCCCGCTGATTCTCGGGCATCGGCACGAAGCGGTCTTGGCTGCTGTTCGGGACGTGCTCGAGCGAGGGACAAGCTTCGGGGCTCCGACGGAATTGGAAACCGTCTTGGCGGAACTGGTTGTCGAGGCCGTCCCGTCGATCGAAAAAGTGCGAATGGTCAACTCGGGCACCGAGGCGACGATGAGCGCCATCCGGCTGGCTCGCGGCCCCACCGGCCGCGATCTGGTCATCAAGTTTGCCGGCTGTTATCACGGTCATGTGGACAGTCTGCTGGTTCAGGCGGGGAGCGGAGCCTTGACCCACGGCGTGCCCTCCAGCCCGGGTGTGCCCAAGGGCTGCACGGCAGACACCGTCGTCTTAGAGTTCAACGACTCGCAGCAATTGTCGGACACATTCGCCCGACGCGGCGACGAAATCGCCTGCGTTATCCTGGAACCGGTTGTCGGCAACATGGGTACGGTGCTCCCCGAGCGGGAGTTCCTGCAAACGGCGCGCGAACTTTGTACCAAACACGGAGCGCTTTTGATCTTCGATGAAGTCATGACGGGTTTCCGTGTCGCGTACGGCGGCGCGCAGGAACGGTTCGGAATCACTCCGGACCTGACCACGCTCGGCAAGATTCTGGGGGGCGGGATGCCTGTCGGCGCCTACGGCGGCCGCCGCGACGTTATGGATTCGATCTCACCTGTTGGCCCGGTCTATCAAGCCGGAACCTTGTCGGGCAATCCCGTGGCCATGGCCAGCGGTATCGCGACGCTGGATGTTCTGCGCCACACGGATCCCTACGAACGGCTGGAAACGCTGACCCGGAAATTGGTCGACGGTCTGCGGGAAGCCGCCGAAGCGGCAGGTGTGTCGGTCCAGGTCGCTCAGATCGGAAGCATGTTCACCGTCTTCTTCCATTCGCGACCGGTGACGAACTTTACGATCGCGTCTGAATGCGATACCGAGCTTTTCGCCCGCTATTTTCGAGGTATGCTAGATCGCGGCGTTTATTTGCCGTGCAGTCAGTTCGAGGCGAACTTTGTTTCAGCCGCCCACACCGAATCGGACATTGAAGCCACGTTGCAAGCGGCTCGCGAAGTCTTTGCCGAGTTGTCCGAGCAATGACAGCCCGCTCGATCGGCATCGCTGTTTTTTCGGTTTGTTGATCCAATCGGAACCGGTCCCGTCCCCGTGCCTCTCAATGAAAGGGTCCACTCCCATGCACAGCTCTGCGCGACAGGGAAAAGGGTTTTCGGGCCGAGGACGCCCCCGACGATCATTGTCGATTCTTGTGGTCCTGGCCGGCTCGGTCGTTTGGCTGGTCGCTTTTCCGGCCTTAGCGCTGGCGAAGACCTATGAAGTGGGTCCTGACAAGAAATACGCCAACATCGACGATGTTCCCTGGGAAGTTCTGAACGCTGGCGATCGTGTGCTCATCCATTGGCGGCCGGAACCGTATCGGGCGAAGTGGGTGGTTTGTCGGCGGGGAACTCGGGAGCGGCCGATCATCATCTCAGGCGTCCTCGGCCCCAAAGGCCAACAGCCGGTGATTGACGGTCGGTCGGCAGTCACACGGCCGGAACTGCAATTTTGGAACGAGGAACGCGGCGTGATCAAGATCGGCGGCGCCAACGTCCCGGAAGATACGCTGCCGGCCTGGATCGTCCTGGAAAACCTGGAAGTCCGCAGTGGCCGTCCTCCCTTTCGTTTTGTCAGTCGGCGGGGAGTGCTTCCATACGCCCGCAACGCAGCCGCCATTTATGTGGAGAAAGGGGAACACCTCGTTATTCGAGGCTGTACGATCCGGGATAGCGGCAACGGGCTGTTCATCGGACCGGAAACGAGCGATGTCCTGATCGAGGGATGCCGGATCGAGGGCAACGGCATCGAGGGCAGCGGATACGAGCATAACGCCTACACGGCGGCGTTGGGCATCGTCTTTCAGTTTAACCGATTCGGACCGTTGCGTTCCGGCTGCGCCGGCAACAATTTGAAAGATCGATCGGCCGGGCTGGTGATCCGCTACAACTGGATCGAAGGCGGCAACCGCCAACTGGATCTGGTGGACGCTGAAGACAGCGAACGGCACCGGGATCACGCCTCCTATCGCGAGACGTTCGTGTACGGCAACGTGCTGGTCGAACGGGATGGCGATGGCAACAATCAGATCGTGCATTACGGCGGAGACAGCGGCGAAGAAGAGTGGTACCGCCAGGGGACGCTGTACTTCTACCACAACACGGTTGTGTCGCAGCGGAGTGGCACGACGGTTGCTTTTCGCCTATCGACGAACGGCGAAACGGTCGACTGCCGCAACAACATTTTTTTCGTCACCGCTCCCGGTCGGCACCTGGCGCTAATGACAACGTCCGGCCGAGCGATGTTGGGTCGCAACTGGCTCAAAACTGGTTGGCGCATTAGTCATGAACGGTTCCGCGGATCGGTCGTCGGGCTGGAATCTTCGTTG
Organism: Planctomycetota bacterium; assembly: GCA_013151585.1. Classification (GTDB taxonomy): domain Bacteria; phylum Planctomycetota; class Planctomycetia; order Planctomycetales; family Planctomycetaceae; genus JAADHY01. Next base: position 5,893 of record JAADHY010000551.1, on the reverse strand, counting down.
ACGGGCGATCGTCCCGGATTTGTCGATCCAGCGCGGGGCGACTTGCATCTGCAAGCGACATCACCCTGTGTCAACGCGGGCGCGGCGTTGCCGGAGGCCCTTCAGCGGAGACACCCGGTCCTGTTCGAGTTCTCCGCGACTGACTTCCCTGTTCGGCGCGTCCAGGATGCCAAGCCGGATATCGGGGCGTTCGAATTCGGGGGCGATGGGCAGTGAGAGAGGAGGGGCCTCGACGTGGAATCGGTGGTCAAGCGCCAGCCTTTTTGCTAACACGTGAGAATCATCTGAGTGATTACGAGAAGGCAACGGGTTCTCATGTCGGAAGCGGAACAGCGGATTCTGGGAAGCGGGAATCATCTCCGGCTTGTTTCTCGGGCGGGATGGGAATTCGTTGAACGGATCGGGGCGACCGGCGTCGTGGCCATTTTGGCCGTCACCGAGGACGACCGGATCGTGCTGACCGAGCAGTTTCGACCGGCGGTGAACGCTTTTGTTTTGGACTTGCCGGCCGGACTGGCGGGGGATGTGGCGGGAGCGGAGACGGAGCCGTTAGTGGAAGCGGCAACGCGCGAATTGGAAGAAGAAACTGGCTACCGCGCTGAGCGGTTTCGAGTGCTGGCGACCGGACCGTCCTCGGCCGGATTGACATCCGAAATGATCACGCTGTTTGAAGCGACCGGTCTGGAAAAGGTCGGGGAAGGCGGCGGGGATGCCAGTGAGCAGATCGAGGTGCATGAGGTGCCACTGAGCGAAATCCGGAGCTGGCTTTGGGAGCAATCCCGTGTGGGCCGGCTGGTCGATCCCAAAATCTATGCCGCGCTGTACTTGGCCGCTTTGGACTAGCGTCCGTCGCGGGACCGAAGCTTCGCGAACTGTCCGGCATTTTCCATCCGATACGGACTACACGGACTACTGCAAGCGCTCGCGGAGTTCGTCGCGCTCCCGTCGGGTCATCTCCAGGTCAAACATCAAATACTTGATGTCCAAGCGGAGCTGCGAAAGGGCTTCTTGGACCAGCGCGAGAATCCGGCGTCGTCGACGCACCGACTCGACGACGCGCGCGTAAGCGACTTCAAGGTCCTTCTGCAGTGGCTTCGGCAGCTTCGCGATCTGCTCGGCCAGCTCGACCAGTTCGCGAGGCAATTGGTCGTCGCCACGGTCTGGAAATCGTCCTTTGACGCTCATGCCGCTCTACGTATTGGGGTTCATCCGAAGTTGCGATTTCTGCGAAGGCGGACAAGACCGCCGCGGTCCGCAACCGGCGGGTCACTGTCAGGACACGCCGCGAGCCTCGGTGTCGCCGTCCGCTCCGAATGCACCGCCGCAGAAAAGACCGAGGCGATCCCTACTAGAAACAGATTCTGTGCCGTCCGCGGCCGAATATCAACAGGATGATGTAAGCCTTGTTTTAACAAAGAGTTGGGGCGATACACCCGCTTTCGAGTTTACGAGGACGATGTTGCGGGAAGGCCACGCTTCGTCTAGGCGAACAACGCAAGTTCTTGTAAAATCCCGACCTTGCGTCAAAAGTGCGCCCTCAGGACCATGTTGACCTGAGGCAACGCGGCGCTCTCAGGCGGCGGGCGGATCGATGCCCGCTTTCCGCTTGAGTCGTTTTGGCAGAATTCCGTTTGCGGGAAATAGTTAAACCTTATCGTCGCCCGCAATGCGGCCGATTCCGCGCGGTCGGGAGTGGTCAGGGTTGAGACGGCCTTTTCGATGGGCTGTCCACCGAGTCAGCGAAGGACTTCCTGGAAGGGATGCCAGGGAACGTGTTTGCTCCGAATGGCACAATCCGTCCCGTCCCCGACGCCAGCCGGTTTCTGTTGCACAGCGTCCTGATTGCTGTGGGATTGAGTCTGGCCGGATGGGCGAGCAAAGACGCTGTTTGCCAAACGCGGCCGCCGCAAGCCCCGGTTCCAGAGCCGGTCCCGCGTGCGCGGGCCAACCCGACTCGTGATGCCGAGGCGGTCCGGGTTGTGTCGACGACATGGAAAGAAGGATTCGAATCGAACCGGCCGGCGTGGCAGGTTGTTCCGAGACGTTCGGGGGTTCCGATCCGGTTCTCGCAGAAGCGGAACCACGAGCTGGCCCGCGAGGGCCGAGTGGCCGCCGAGCTGCGAATTGCGCCCGGGCAATCCGGTCGATTGGTCCGGCTGGTTTACCCACTGCCGCCCAGTCAGGTCTTGGACGAACTGACGTTTTCCCTGTGGGTCCGATCCAATCGGAACGGGCTCCGCTTGGCGCTGCGCATCCGTTTTCCCGGACAGGTGAACCCCGGAGCCGCTGACGCTGCTCGTCTTTGGAGACACTTACATCGGGGCTCCCGAGTGGAAGCAGCTCCAATGCCGAACCTCCTCCGACCGAGTGCGAGAAAGGATTCGCTGGCTTCGCGCCCGTTACCGTCCCGTGCGGATCGAGGATCGCGGGATATTCGTCGACGCCGCCGTCCTTGAGCTGGCTCTTTCAGACAACAAAGAGACAGGCATTTTGACAGATGCTCTTCAGTTCGGTCCGGTAGTTCCGCCGGCGGCGGTCTCGGACGCGGAGCTTGTGGCTCACGAAGAACCGCAAAAGCCGATCGTTGAGTTTCGCTTGGACGAATTGATCGTCGCGGGCCGGCCTTTGTTTCCGCGACTTGTGGCCTATCACGGCGAAGATCCTGAGACGCTGAAGAAATGCGGCGTGAACCTGGTGTGGGTTCGCGATTGGCAAGACCGCCAGTTGATTCAGACATTGCGCGACCACGGCTTGTGGGCGATCGCCACGCCGCCGCGACCGATGTCGCGCGCCGGTGAAATCTTGGATCGAGACGTCGCCAGCCTCGTCCCCTTTTCCGACAACACGCGGTTGATCCTGGCGTGGTACCTTGGCACGCGACTGCCGGAATCGGCGGCGGACGAGCTGATCGCGTGGATCGATCAGGTTCGCGACGCGGATCGGCGTCTGCAACGTCCGATCTTGGCCGACGTTGCGGGCGGCGAACGGGTCTTCTCGCGTCATCTGTCGATGACGGGCATCAGTCGGCATGCATTGCATACCAGTTTTTCGCTGCGTCAGTATCGCGACTGGTTGAACCGGCGTCGCAAAATGGCTCGGCCGGGCAGTTTTGTTTGGACGTGGATACAAACCGAACCGGCGTCGGTGAACCGGGCGTGGCGCGAAGCGGCGGGACGATTGCCGGTCGTGGTAGACTCCGAGCAGATCCGCCTGCAAGTGTACGCCGCGTTGGCTGCCGGCTGCCGTGGCATCGGCTATTGGACGCGTACAGCTTTGGATGGCGACTCGCCCGGCGACCGCGAGCGCCGGTTGGCCATGACCCAGATCAACCTAGAACTGGAACTGCTTGAGCCGTGGCTTTCGACCGGGACCGTGGTCGATCAGATCCCGTTTGATGTCGTTCCGGACGCCTCGCTGTCTTTGGCGCGGCAATCGAGCCAGCCAAGTTTGCTGCGAGCGGCAGGATTGTCCAGCGGCCGGCACGGCCGATCGCGCGGCCCGGTGCGCGAAGTGAATCGGAACGACGATCCGGCGACGAATGGCGAGTTCAGCGCCGCTGTAATCCGAAGCGGCAATACGTTCCTGTTGTTGCCCGTTTGGTACGAGCAGGACGCCCAGTTTGTGCCCGGGAGCCTGGTCGCGCGGAACGTGCGCGTGTTGGTGCCTGGCGTGCCGGACGCGTCGTTCGTGTGGGCCGTGTCCACGACCAAGGTGCAAAGCCTGCGCAGCGAGCGAGTGACGGGCGGCATTTCTTTCCTGCTTCCGGAGTTTGATCAAACGGCTGTGATCGTCATCTCCTCGGACTACTCGATCGCCGACGCTTTGCGGGCCAAAGTGGAGACAGTCCAGGCGCAAAGCGCTCGAGTCACGATTGACTTGGCCAAAGCAAAGCTGGAACGGGTCGAGCAAGTGGACCGAACGCTGGCCGAGCTGGGTGTCGGCCAATCGCATGCACCGCAATGGCTCAGTCAGGCCCGCGAGTTGATCGAGCGGGCCGAGGAGCTGTATCAACGAGCCGCCGCTCATGCGGAACAAAGCGGCCCAGACGCAGCCGTCCGATTGTTTCAACAGCAGGATTACGACGAAGCGCGTCGCAAGAGTCGGCGGGCCATGCAGCTTCTGCGCATTCTGGAACGAGCTCACTGGCGAAACGCCGTGCGCACGCTGTCGTCGCCCGTCTCCAGCCCCTACACGGTCTGCTTTCAAACATTGCCCGACCATTGGCGCATGGTGAAGCGGCTTGGCGGCCGAGCCGTTCAGTTCAGCGACAATCTGCTGCCGGAGGGCGACTTCGACCAGGCCGATCCCGGCGAGCTGATCACACGCGGATGGCGGCACGAGCAGAATCCGGTCGATGGGATTCGGGCGGCGGCCGAGCTGGCGTTGGTGTCGCGTCGCGGTGGCTATTGCCTTCGGCTGGCGGCCGGACCGGAGACGAATGTTGATCCACCGCAAGTCCTGACGCAAGCGCCCGTCCGCGTTTCCACACCGCCCGTCCCGGTGCGGGCCGGTCAACTGGTTCACGTGACCGGCCGCGTACGAATCCCCCTGCCGATTCAAGCCAGCTTGGATGGGTTCACTGTCCAAGACAACTTGATGGGACGAGTCGGTTGCTTGCGCTGGAACACGCCGCAGCAATGGCGGCAGTTCGAGCTGATCCGCGAAGTGCATGCAGATGGATCGTTCGTCCTAACTTTGACATTGCATGGTCTCGGTGAAGTCGAAGTGGACGACTTGAAGGTGGTGACGATCACCGAGTCGACTTCGCCGAAACAAACTCCCTCGGACAAATCCCGCCGCCGCTCTTTGCCCAATCCGCTGGACCTTTTGCACCGACTTCCGGGTCTGAAATCTCTCGGCGGACAGTAGGCTTTGGTTCCGCGTCGGGCAATGTCAGCCGTTTCCTGTCCGCCGGGCCAGATGTCGCCTCGAATGCAGGAATTCAGTAAAGACTCACTCCCAAACGATGCAGAATCGCGGCGGTGACAAATGTGGCAAAGGATAGCGTTAGGAGATCGATCGAGTACCGGGCTAGCCGCTCGGACCAAGGGGACTCACGGTCGCAGACGAACACGGTTGCTGATGCCACCATTGCGCCGACGCCCACAACGGCGACCATGATGACACCGACAAAGAAAAGGCCGACCGCACCACGCAGTCCATGAAGGCGTTCGTGGCTCGTCAATCGCACCACGCCATAAGCAACAGGCAGTGATGCGATCAGTGTAACCACCACATTGAGGAAACGGCGCATCGAAGTCTGCTTCTGTGCACGAGGTTCAGGTCAAGAATGTTGTGAACTTGGCGACCAAGGCTCATCACAGACACCCGACAAGTTTTTTCGGACACCGGACGCTAACGCGTTCCGCTCACTCGCCCCCTCACCAAACGTGGCACCAATGTGTGGATGTAAGAGGCGAGCCTGCGGTTGCGGTGGTTCATCCGCGGAATCAGCAACGGCCGTCGCGATAGTCAGCGGGTTCCCGGCAAGACATCGTGTAATCGCTTCTGCAGGAGTGTCTTCAGGCAGCGTTACGAGAGAAGCAAGTCGTGTCATTGCACTGGGTGACTCCGGGTTTGCCTCGATCGCTGGAGAACCATTTCAGCCGCTTCGCTCATTGAACCTCGCAACGCTCTCACGTCAGCCCGGAATCGCCGATGGAGCCACAGCCGAACCACATCAAACAACGGGGCCGCACAATCTGTGCAAACCGTCCTCGCTGGGAAGACGAAGGCACGCACTCGCGTCTACGGAGCCGACGAACGGAAATGGTTGCGCTTAACGCGGAACCAGGGAACAGACCGATCCGTAAACAGCCGCTGTTCTTTACACTTGCGCCTAGGTGTCATCAGCTTGCGCCGATCGAGGATCGTCGACACGCTCCAACATCTC
>JAADHY010000531.1 GCA_013151585.1 Planctomycetota bacterium | reverse complement strand
AAGAGTGGAGAACTGGTATGGCGTTCGCAACGGAACGCGCCCTCTTTGCTGCCCGCCCGAGGTGGGCAGTCCGTCGAGTTGCGTTTTTGACGAAGAACGCTGAAGTAGCAAGGGACAAACCGTGGACCCGGCAGCAACTCAATCAAGCGAACAAACGATCGAACAGTTTCAGCGGTACGTCATCCCGAACTATGTCCGGTACCCGATCAGCTTGGTGCGTGGCGAGGGCTCGTACATTTGGGATGCCGAAGGGAACCGGTATTTGGATCTGTTTCCCGGCTGGGGTTGCAACATTTTGGGGCATTGTCCGCCGCGGGTCGTGGAAGCGATTCAGCAGCAAGCAGCCAAGCTGATTCACGTACCGAACACGTGGCACATGGAACCGCAGGGGCAGTTCGCCGAGCTGCTTTGCACGCGGTCGTTCGGTAAGGCGTTTTTCTGCAACAGTGGAGCGGAGGCGGTCGAGGCGGCCATCAAGCTGGCTCGGCTGCACAGTCCGGAAGGCCGGTACAAGATCATCACCTTCGAGAACAGTTTCCACGGCCGGACGTTAGCGGCCGTGACCGCTACGGCCCAGCCGAAGTACCACGAAGGCTTGGGGCCCTTGATTGCCGGCTTCCGCTACGCCCCGGTGAACGATTTGGACGCTGTAGCCGGGCTGGTGGACGACGAAACGTGCGGCATTCTGATCGAGCCGATCCAGGGCGAGGGCGGCGTGAACATCCCTGATGCCGAGTTTCTGCCCGGATTGCGCCGCATTGCCGATGAAACCGGATGCCTCTTGATCTTCGACGAAGTGCAGACGGGTATGGGACGCACAGGGACGTGGTTCGGCTATCAGCAGTGGGACGTGCAGCCGGACATCATGACACTGGCCAAAGGGCTAGCCGGCGGCGTGGCCTGCGGAGCGTTGATCGCTCGTGACGAGATCGCTCCCAGCTTACGACCGGGCATGCACGCGAGCACTTTCGGCGGAAACCCGTTGGCGATGGCCGCGGGCATCGCGACCGTCCGGACGATCGAACAGGAGGGCCTCCTGGAAAATTGCCGCCGCATGTCCGAGCGATTCCGCGAAAAACTGCAGTCGCTTCAGGACGAGCTGCCCATCGTCAGCGAGCTGCGAATCCGCGGCTTGATGATCGGCATCGACCTGACCATCCCGGCCGCACCGGCCGTCGAAAAATGTCTGCAGCGCCGCCTGCTAGTCAACGCCACTCACGACACGGTCCTGCGGCTGCTGCCCGCATTGACGGTGACCGAAGAGCAAGTGGACGAAGGCTGTGCCATCATTGCCGACGTGCTGCGCGAGCTGGCTCAGGAAGCCGAAACGCCGACCACGTGAACTCGTCGGTCGCCGACTGCCGTCACGCGGCCGGCGGTGTTTTTTTCCGAGGGCTCCTGTCATGAAGCACTTGATTACCCTGTTCGACTTGACCGCTGAGGAATTCTTCCAGGTTCTGGACCTGGCGGCGGAGTTGAAGCAGAAATGGCAGCAGAGGGAACGTCCGCCGCTGCTTCAGGGTCGGGTCCTGACTCAGGTCTTCGAAAAGCCGTCGTTGCGGACGCGGAACAGCTTCGAAGCCGCAATGGCACACCTGGGAGGCTACGGCATCTTCCTTTCGGGTAAAGAGGCGGGGTTGGAAGGCCGTGAGGCTTTGGCCGACATCGCGCGGGTGCTCAGTCGTTATTCGGACGTGATCGTTCTGCGAACCTTCTCGCAAGAATTGATCGAGCAGTTCGCGGAGCACTCGTCCTGCCCGATCATCAACGGCCTGTCGGACGACCGGCATCCGTGCCAGGCGCTGACCGACTTCTTCACGATCCGGGAAGTTCTAGGCGAAGTACGGGGCCGGCATCTGGTTTTCGTGGGCGATGGCAATAATGTGGCGCGGTCGCTGGCGATCGCGTCGGCTTACGCGGGAGCTTCGATGACGATCGCCTCGCCGCCGGGCTACGAACTGCCGGCGGAGTTCTTGCGGGAGCTGAAACAGCGAGTACCGGCTGCCGACGTGACTCAGGTGAACGACCCGATCGAGGCTGTGCGCCACGCCGACGTCGTTTACACCGACGTCTGGGCCAGCATGGGACAGGAGGCGGAAGCAGAGGAACGTCGCAAGGCATTCGCTCCGTTCCAGGTGAACCGCGAGCTGATGGCGCACGCGCCATCCGGCTGTCGTTTCATGCATGACCTGCCGGCCAAACGGGGACAGGAAGTGACCGACGAGGTGATTGACGGCCCGCAAAGCATCGTGTTTCAACAAGCAGAAAACCGGATGCACTTGGCCAAGGGTCTGCTGCTTTGGCTGCTTCGGTCCGCCGAAGCGGAACGCTGAACTCGGAGCGACTATTGTCAACGTTGGCAGAGCGCGGTTCCCGCCGAGCCGCGCGGGGCGTGAAGCTCCGGCTGAACCGCAACAAGTTACCACGCGGCTCGACGGGGGCCTGCCCTCTCAGCGACTGAATATGTGGCCGGGTCCCGCTGGTCCGACGTCTTCACGAGTTTGACGCAGAAAGCGAGGCCAATGATGCGACATGACGGACGAAAGCCGGACGAACTCCGGCCCATCGACGTCCAACGGCAGTTCGTCTCATCGTCGCCGGGCAGCGTTTATATCCGCGCCGGGCGAACGGCGGTCCTGTGCACGGCGAGCATCGAAGACGTGGTCCCCTCGTGGAAGGAAGAGCAAGAGACGCCGGGAGGCTGGATCACGGCGGAATACAGCATGCTGCCCGGCAGCACGACGCCTCGGAAACGACGTGAACGAGGCCGAATCGACAGCCGATCGACGGAGATTCAACGACTGATTGGACGGAGTCTGCGAGCGGCCGTTGATTTGGAGACTCTGGGGCCACGCACGCTCACTATCGATTGCGACGTCCTGGAAGCGGACGGCGGCACACGGACGCTGAGCATCACCGGTGGGTTCATCGCGATGGTCGACGCCTTGCGGACGCTGCGGGACTCGTTGTCGTCAGATCGTCCGATTCTGCGATGCATGGTGGCGGCGGTGAGTGTCGGCGTCGTGGACGGAACCGTGTTGCTCGATCTGGACTACCACGAAGACAGCCAAGCCGAAGTCGACATGAATGTGGTCATGACCAGTTCGGGTCAGTTCGTCGAGATTCAGGGCACAGCCGAAAGCGGCACATTTGACCGAAAACTGCTGGAAGCTCAACTGGAATTGGCCGAAGACGGGATATCGCAACTGCTAGAGATACAACAAGTTACGCTGGGCCGCGAATGGCCTCTGGACGAGTTGCTCCGTTAGTGCTAACATTCGGCCCCTTTTGGGGGCCTCGATCACGGTTCGGTCGGGGCATTGGTGGCTGGTGCGGCCCAGCGGGAATCTCGCCCTTCCGGGTGAATGCCCTCCCGTTGTAGGGGCCCGACGGCGATCAAAGCCTTTGATCAAAGACTGGACGGCCCGATCGACAAACACCCTCACCCGCAGCGTCAGCAGGGGACGGTATCAACCGCCTCCCAGGCCACATCTCTCGCTGGCGCGCCGGGCTTGTGTCCCCGAATCCGTGGCCGGGGCTGTGATCAGTGCCCTTTCAATTCCTCTCGTTTCTGACTTTCCCCGACTCTGCGCGTGGAATCTGGCAATCCTCGGTGGCGGGTCGGGCGCGAGGATGTCCCTTCCCGATCCTTCGTCCGCCGGAGCCGCGCTGGGCCATTGAAGCCGCGTTCCAAACGCCGGAAGCAGACTGTGCGAAAGGAGTTTCACCGTGCAAAGGATGGCAATCCGTGTTCTGGCCGTTGTGACGGTGTTCGCGCTGGTCTTGGGGGCGACGGCGCCGTCGCAGGCTCGAATCGAAGCGATCAAGGGCAAGCGCTATCGCCTGACGAAGCGGCACGGCCCCTGGATGATCATGGTGGCCAGTCTGCATTCGATTCCCGGACGCAGTCCCACGGCCGAAGAAGCAGCCGATGAGCTGGTTTACGAGCTGCGGCGCAAGGGCATTCCGGCGTACGTTTACAAGCAAGAAGCGGCGATCGACCGGATCAAGACCGTTGATCGATTCGGCCGGCCCCAGCAGCGAGCGTACCGGGCACGCGACAATCGCATCTGCGTACTGGCGGGCAACTACCCAAGCGTCAAGGACCGCATCGCTCAGAAAACGTTGCAGTACATCAAAACGCTTCGCCCCAAGTTTTGGGAAGAACACGGCATTTATCGCAAGACGCCCGGCCGGCCCGGTCCGCTGAGCGGCGCGTTCCTGACGATCAATCCCCTGCTGTCCCCGGAAGAGATCGCCAAGAAGAAACGCGACGCCTTGATCTTGCGGCTGAACTCCGGTGTGGAATACTCGTTGCTGCAAAACAAAGGCAAGTACACACTGGTCGTCGCGACTTTCATGGGCAAGTCAACCACGCACATCGGCGACCGGGGATTGGACGAAGTTGCCGAGAAGTTCAAGGTCGGCAGTACGCTGGATCAAGCCGCCGAAGACGCTCAGCAACTCGTTCATCTGCTCCGTAGCCAACGAGCCAAAGAAATGCTGAACCCCAATCTGATTCACCTCTTGGACAACGATGTCTTCGACGCTTACGTGTTTCATGATCGCTATCATTCGATCGTGACCGTCGGGGCGTTCAGCTCGCCGAACGATCCGCGGATTCCCGAGCTGATTCAGGTTTTCGGAGCGAAGCCTCGACAAGACCCCGCCACAGGCCGGACGGTGCTGACCGGCGAGATGATCACCATTCCCGGCCGTCGTCCCACCGATCCGCCCGTGAAGACGTTCCTGTTCGACCCTTATCCGCGCGTCATCGAAGTGCCCAAGCCCACTCGTATCGCTCAGCGTTCCCGAAGATAGCCACCACGCAGGGCCGTCAATCACTTTCATCCAGCCGACCGGACGCTCGCGGTGCGGGGCCGTTCCGAGTTGCTGCCCTCGCTTTGGCCTGGGCTGGACTTCTGCTGGCCGCCCGCCTCGACACCCGCAGTTCCGTCCAATAAACTGGCTTCCGATACGCTCAGCGTTTGGGGTGGTTTCGCTTGTTGCGATTTGCCGGCTGGGCTTTTGCGGGATGCTTTCACGTCGCTTCCTTTGCGGCGGTTTGCGCTGCGGTTTGCGTTCGGCCGAGCCGTGTGTTCCTGCGGCGAAGTCCTTGTGAGTTCCGATGGTGATTCCTGCTCGTCGACCGAAGAAACAAGAGAGTTCCGAGTCGCCGCGCAAGCAGCGGTTGCAGAAAGTCCTGGCGGCGGCTGGTTTGGGCTCACGTCGTCAGTGCGAAGAGTATATCCTGGCAGGGCGCGTGACCGTGGACGGGCAAGTCGTCGATCAGCTCGGCGTGACCGTCGATCCGGAGCGGCAGGAGATCGAAGTTGGAGCCGATCCGGCCGCAACGAAAAGTCTACTACATGCTGAACAAGCCGCCTGGGGTCCTCTGCACCCACCGTGACCCCGCAGGACGGTGCCGCGTGATCGACCTTTTTCCTCCGGACGGCCCGAGGTTGTTTCCGGTTGGTCGGCTGGACGAAAACAGCCAAGGCTTGCTGATCGTCACCAATGACGGCGAACTGGCGAACCGATTGGCTCACCCTCGCTACCGGATCCCTCGCAAGTATCGCGTGCAGGTGGCCGGCATCCCAACTCAAGAAACGCTGAACCAACTCAGACGCGGCCTGTACTTCGCCGAAGGGAAGTTTCGCGTGCAAAGTGTTCGTCGTATTCGCACACGCGGCAAGAGCGCGGTTTTGGAGATTGTGTTGGCCGGGGGACGCAATCGCGAAATACGCCGCCTGTTGGCCCGCGTCGGTCATAAAGTCATGCGACTGGAACGAGTCGCCTACGGTCCACTGAAGCTGGGCCGATTGCCGGTCGGGCGGTACCGACCGCTGAAGAAAAGGGAAGTTGAAGCCCTGCGCGATCTGTGCGCGAAGAGGGCGTCGAGCGAAACGAGCGGGGCGCCAAAGAGCTCCCGATCGAGCTCAAAACGCAAGCGTCGTTGATTGCAATCCCACCGACAGCATTTAACGCGTTCGGCGTTCGACTGACAGAGCTTCCGAGTATTATGGAACACAACCTGGACGGAACAGCAACTCAAGCGGCTGCAGTGCACACTGTGGCGACCGTTGTCGAGCAGTCGCAGATGGCGACGGATACGTTCCGGATGCGGCTGCGCTGCCCGGAAATCGCTCGCCGGATCGTCCCGGGACAGTTTTTCATGATCCGCGAGCCCAACGTCAGCGATCCCCTGCTGGGGCGGCCGTTCGCGTTGTTCGATGTCTACGAACAGGAGGACGGCGAGCCTGCTGGCGTGGATATCGGCTATCTGGTCCTCGGCAAAATGACGCGCCGGATGGCGGGCTGGCAGGCGGGACGGGAAGTCGAAGTCTGGGGACCACTGGGCAACGGATTCCCTGTTTCGAACGTCCGTCATTTGATGATGGTCGCCGGAGGGATAGGGCAGACGCCGTTTCTGGCTGTGGCCCGGGAAGCCCTGGGACTGCGGCAGTACGGACGCCCGCCCCGAGCCTGCTCGCGGCGTCCGGAACAAATCACGTTGTGCTATGGCGTTCGAACCGCGGCATTTCTGGCCGGGGTAGAAGAATTCGAGCGGCTGGGCGTTGAGGTGCGGCTCGCTACTGACGACGGCTCGCGCGGCCACCACGGCTTCGTCACCGAACTGCTCGAACAAACAATTGACCGGGGCGATCTCCCCGACGTGATCTATTGCTGTGGTCCCGAACCCATGATGAAGGCTGCGTCCGACATTGCTCGGCGACACAACCTCCCTTGCTGGCTCTCGCTCGAGACACCGATGGCTTGCGGAATCGGTGCTTGTTTTAGCTGCGTGGTGAAAGTGCGCGTGGGCGAGGGCGAATGGGACTACCGCCGCGCCTGCGTGGACGGTCCCATTTTTCGAGCGGATCAAATCATGCTGTGAGCCGCCCACGGTTTGCTCCGCCGCCGACCAAACAGCGGATGGACTTCTCGTGCTCAGCGAAAAAAGAAAAGCGGGGCACGGGAGTCGAACTTGCACGGGACGTGCTCGTGATGGGCCACCGATTGTCCGGCGGTCAGCACGCGAGGCAGGTTTGCTGTGTGCCGGACTCCAGAGACTCCCGGCCCCTGGCGGAAGGGAATGCAGGTTGTCAAAGGGAGGCGAATCTTCTTTCGAATCGCTTCCTCGTTCGAGCTGTCGCCAGGATCGCCGGAGGTCCCGGCGAATGACGACTGCCACAGTCATTATACGCAGGCAATAATCAAAATCGCAAGTATTTTTCTGCAAAGATTTTAAGACAACAAGTTCGATAAAGTATCGTGCAGTTCAATGCTTTTGGCGATTTCAGAGTCGACAAAGACACGCCGAATTGGAATTGAGGGCTAAACGCGATCCCGAAACCAAAGCGTGACTCAATTCAGTTCTAAAGCTTCTTCCCAGTGTTCGTACAGTCGATCTAAGTCTGTCCGCGTCTGCTCGTAAGCCTGCATGGCTTGACGGATACGTTGAGCGTCGCGATTGACATCCGGATCAGCCAACTGTGATTGCAGTTCTTCGAGCAGCCGTTCCTTTTCAGCGATCTCTTCCTCCAAGTCTTCGACCTTTCGATAGGGGAAGCGTCGTTTTCGCCGCGGCTTGCCCGGCCGATCATTGCGCCGGCGCGGTTTGACAGCGGCTGGTGACCCCGCTGCGTCGGCGCTCATCTGCTCGAGCTCGGCCCGTTGGCGTTCGAGGAACTGCTGGTAGTCCGAGTAGTTTCCGTCGTAAAGCCGCCAATTTGGCGGATCCAACACCAGCACCCTCGTCGCGACCCGGTCGACGAAATAACGGTCGTGGCTGACGAAAAGGACGGTGCCGGGGAAGGTTCGCAGCGCTTGTTCCAGGCCCGCCCGCGCCCACAGGTCCAGATGGTTGGTCGGCTCATCCAAGACCAGAAAGTTCGCCTTCCGGGCTGCAAGCCTGGCTAGCGCCACCTTGGTTTTTTCTCCGCCGCTGAGCGTGCCCACCGGCTGAAAAACGATGTCGCCCGACAGTCCGAACCGGGCCAGCAAGCTCCGCAGATCGCCCGGCGTGACCTCGGGGTCGTTCGGCGGCCGGGCATTCTCAATGGCGTCTTGATCGGGGGCCAAAGAACCCAATTGCTGATCGAAGTAAGCAATTTCGACACCGTGGCCCAACCGGATCGTCCCGCAATCGGGCGGCAGTTCCCCGATGAGCGTTCGCAGAAGCGTCGTCTTTCCGCTGCCGTTGGGGCCGAGTACGCCGATCCGCTCGCCGCGTTCGATCTGCAGCGTCAACTCGGTGAAGAGCGGCGCGTCGAATCCTTTGCTGACGGCATCGGCCCTGAGGACCCATTCGCCACTGCGGCGACGCTCGCTGAAGTGCATTGGCGGGACCGCGATCTCCTGCGGCCGCTCGACCAACTCCAGCCGTTCCAGCTTTTTCTGACGGTCGGCTGCCTGGGCGTGCTTTTGTCCGTACCGATTGCGACGGATAAAATCCTCCGTCTTGCGGATAAACTCTTGCTGCCGCTCGTAGGTCCGCCGCAATTGTTCGTGACGCGCTTCCCGCTGCTGCCAATACGCCGAAAAGTTGCCGCGATAACTGGTCAGCCGGCCGGCGTGCAACTCCAACACCCGATCGACGAGCTTGTCGAGCAAATAGCGATCGTGGCTGACGATGATCAGGGCTTTCTCCGACCGCCGCAGGTACTCTTCCAGCCATTCAGTCGCAGCCAGGTCCAGGTGGTTGGTTGGCTCGTCCAGCAACATCAGGTCGGGGGCCCGAAGCAGCAGCCGAGCCAACAGGAGCCGATTTTGCTGACCTCCACTGAAAGTCCGGGCAGGACGGTCGTAATCATCGCGTTGGAAGCCGAGGCCCAGGAGCACTTCGTCGACGCGGTGGTCCACGTTGAAAGCGTTCAACCGGGCCAGTTCCTGCTGGAGATGGTCGTATCGTCGCTGGAGCTGTGCTAGCGCGCGGGGGTTCTGTTCTTGAGCCATCCGGTGAGCGACTTCAGTCGCCGATTCCTGCAACTCGTACAGGTGCGCCAGTCCGGCACGCGCTTCATCGAGCAGCGTCTTTTGGCCGTCGAAGTCCGGCTCCTGCTCCAGACGAGCGACGACGCACGAAGGCGCGATCTCTACGGTGCCGGCATCCGGTTCCTCGGCTCCCGAGATGATTTTCAGCAGCGTCGTCTTGCCCGCCCCGTTCGGTCCGACCAGCCCGATCTTCTCCCCCGCGCGCACGTCGAAACTAACGCGGTTCAACACAGGAGCTGCGTCGAATTGCCGAAGAACGTCTCGGACCGTCAGAAGGATCATCAGTGCGAAAGTGTTTTCCGTGAGGAACGCCGGTAAGCTCTCATGGGCCCGCTATCGGAAAAAACAGGCCCGACCCGATTCAGTGGCCAATCTTAGTGGATGTCTCTAAGATGGATCAACGCTCGTTGACGGGCTTCGATTGTTCGTCAAACGCAGGATAGGGTTGCGTCACCTTGAGGCGAGCGTATGCCGTGGCCCGTCTCCGTCCGTGCTTCAGTCGTGGCGATCCGCCTCGAAGGGCGCTTGCCAGCCCCGGCTGACCTTCACCCACCTAGAAAGACCGATGACCGAAAACCTAACGACCATCCACGTGGGCCACAGTCCGGACCCCGATGATGCGTTCATGTTCTACGCGTTAGCGAAAGGGACGATCGATACGGGGCGTTACCGGTTCGTCCACACACTGCAGGACATCGAGACGCTGAACCGACGGGCTCTGAACGGTGAGCTGGAACTGACGGCTGTCAGCCTGCACGGCTACGCGTATGTGGCCGAGCGGTACGCTCTGTGTTCCTGCGGAGCCAGTATGGGCGATGGCTATGGGCCGATGGTGGTAGCGCGGGAACCGGGGCGGCCGGAGGACTTGGTGGGGCGGACGATCGCAGTCCCGGGCACCCTGACCACCGCGTTTCTCACGCTGAAACTCTTGCTTGGCGACCGGTTCTCGTATGAAGTGCGACCGTTCGATCGAATCCTGCGGCTCGTGACGGACGGCGAGGTCGATGCGGGTTTGATCATCCATGAGGGGCAATTGACCTACTCCGATTTGGGGCTGCACCGCATCATCGATCTAGGCCGATGGTGGCAAGACGAGACGGGCTTGCCGCTTCCGCTTGGCGCCAACGCCATTCGGAAGGATTTGGGCGAACCGGCGATGCAAGAAGTGACGGCCCTTTTGCGAAAGAGTATCGAGTACGGTTTGGAACATCGGACCGAGGCCCTGGAGCATGCCATGCAGTTCGGCCGCGACTTGAATCGTCAGCGAACGGACCGGTTTGTCGGCATGTACGTCAACGACTGGACGCTCGACTTCGGCCGGCGCGGCCGCGACGCAGTGTGCGAGCTGCTCCGGCGCGGCTACGAAGCGGGCGTGATCCCTCACCGGATTGAGCCGGAATTTGTCGGCTGACGACGGCACGGTTGGAAAAGAGCATGGAGTTTTCGTGCGTTGGGATCCGCGCAGTAGGCGTGCATATCGTTCCAACATCGGAAGGAAACCGTCGTGAGCGCAAGACGCTCGCCTCCGGTCTTACCGGCTCGGCGCGGACACCGGAGGCGAGCGGCGCTTGCCGTTCGCCCGCTCTGGTTGCGGTCGCCAAGCCGCGTTAGGGCGTCTCATGGCGCGCTCTCGGGAAGAGGCCGGCAAGTCGAGAACAGCGACTTCAGCAAAAGCAGCATTCGAAGAAGAACGAAGAAAGGTCACCAGCCATGGCAAACGCAAAAGCAGCAGAGTATCTGCAAAGCCTCTTCGGTTTGGACGGACTGAACGCCGTCGTGATCGGCGGAGAGGGCGTGCTGGGCGGATCGTTTTGCGAGACGCTGGCCGCGGCCGGAGCCTACACGATCGTGGCGGGCATCAACGCAGAAAACGGCGAGAAATGCGTCCAGAGAATTCGAGAAGCGGGTGGCTCCGCGGAGTTTTTTCAACTGGACGCCACCAAGCGGGATGACCTGGAGGCTTTGGTTCAGCATCTTTCGGCCCAGAACCGCCCTCTGCACATCTTGATCAACGCTGCCGGAATCAACTCGCCCACCCCGTTTTTGGAAATCAGCGACGAGGAATGGGACCGGATTCTGAACGTGAATCTGCGGAGCGTGCGGTTGGCGTGTCAGGTCTTGGGCAAGTACATGCTTGACCACAACACGCCCGGCTCGATCATCAACATTGCCTCGGCCAGCGCTGAAATCCCCTTGTCGCGGGTGTTCACCTACTCGGTCTCGAAAGCGGGCGTCCTGAACCTGACCAGGAATTTGGCTCGCGAGTGGGCTCCGCATGGCATCCGCGTGAACGCTCTGTCGCCTGGATTTTTCCCGGCCGAGCAGAACCGCAAAGTGCTCAGCCCCGACCGAATCGAAGCCATCATGCGACACACGCCGATGAACCGCTTTGGGGAGCCGAAAGAACTGGCCGGCGCGATCCTGCTACTGGCCGCGCCGGTGGCCGGCAGTTTCATCACCGGGGCTAACGTGAAAGTCGATGGCGGTTTCTCGGCGATGACGATCTGAGCGACGTGCGAGCGGTTCCGCGGGTTGGGCGTGCCGGAGAGCGACTTGCGCCGCTTTCGGTCGCCGATAAATGCTGCCAAGGTCGTTTTGCTTACCCGTCGATTGGAGCAACGGGCACAGTTTTTGCACCGCGTCAAGAGCAGGTGAGTGCTCTGCCCGAAACGAGGGCAGACGGATGAGGCGGTCGGGCGTCGGTCGCTTGAAATGAGGTTTCAGAGATGTCGAAGGCACTGCGTTTTCCCGTCAAGCGGCGTTACTTGGTTCGCTTTCATCCGAAACATACGCCACACGTCTTCACCGATGTGCTGATCATCGGCAGCGGCGTGGCCGGTGCGCGGGCGGCTTTGGAGATTGACCGGCGTCTCCAGGCGATTGTGGTCACCAAGAGCGACTTGGACCGCTCCAACAGCTCTCAGGCTCAAGGCGGCATCGCCGTTGTGCTGGATCCGCTGGACGACGTTGCTCGCCACGCCGCCGACACAATCGCCGTAGGCAAAGGGCTGTGCGACCGCGAAATCGTCGAAATGGTCGTTCGCGAAGGCCCTGACTGCGTGCGCGAACTGGTCAAGCTGGGCGCTCACTTCGACACCGAGAACGGCCGGATTGCGATGACCCGCGAAGCCGGGCACAGCCATCGGCGGGTCGCTCATGCGCTGGGCGATGCCACCGGCAAGGAAATCATGCGCGCTCTGCTGACCCGCGTGCGGCAGCAGCCCCACATCCAGGTCTGGGAGCATACCTTCACGATCGATTTGCTGACGCACGAAGGCGCCTGTCGCGGGGCTTTGGTGTGGCATCCCCGATATGGCAAGGTTCTGGTGTGGGCGAAGCAAACGATCTTGGCGTCCGGCGGCGCCGGCCGGCTTTACCGCGAAACCACAAACCCCGAAATCGCAACGGCCGACGGCTACGCCATGGCCTTCCGCGCGGGTGCTCAATTGCGAGACATGGAGTTCATGCAGTTTCATCCGACGGTGCTCTACATCGCCGGCAGTGCGCGATCGTTGATTTCGGAAGCCGTCCGAGGCGAGGGGGCTTACTTGCGCGACTGCACGGGATATCGGTTCATGTTCGATTATGACCCGGCCGGCGAGCTGGCTCCGCGCGACGTCGTCAGCCGCGCCATCACCCGCCAGATGGAAAAGACTCGGCACCCGTGTGTCTATCTGGACCTGAGCCACCTGGATCCCGCGCTGGTGAAAGAGCGATTTCCGAACATCCGCAAGGCGTGCGTCGAGTTCGGCTTGGATATCACGACGGACTTGATTCCCGTGCGGCCGGGAGCACACTATATGATCGGTGGCTTGACCGTGGATGCCGACGGTCGCTCGACGCTGCCCGGTCTGTGGGCGGCCGGCGAGGTGACCTCGAGCGGCTTGCACGGAGCCAACCGGCTCGCCTCAAACAGCTTGCTGGAAGGCGTTGTGTTTGGCATTCACGCAGGCCGAGGTGCGTCGCGGGCCGCACTGGATCAACCGGACGACTTCACAGCGACGCCCATCGCCTTCGACAAAGAGCCGCCAACCCGAGAAGATGAGTTCAACCTGATCGACATGCGGAACTCTTTGAACTCGATGATGTGGCGCTACGTTGGCATTGAACGGAACGCCGAAGACCTGCACGCAGCGGCTCGCCCAGTGGAATTTTGGGACCGGTACGTTTCGACTCGCGAGTTTGCCGAGCCGGCCGGCTGGGAGCTGCACAACCAGATGCTGGTCGCTCGCTTGATGATCGCCGCCGCCGACGCTCGAACGGAATCTCGTGGCGTCCATTACCGCAGCGACTTTCCGGATACCGACCCCGAACAGGCTCAACACATCACGATTGACTCCGAATTCGAGGAATGAACCGATGACGCAACCCAGCGATTGGCTGCTGGATCATCTCGACGTGACGCGACGCTACTTCCTGCAGATGGGTGCGGCCGGGTTGGCCGCCGTGCGGACGTCTGCCCTGTGGGCGGACTCGGCAGAAGCCGACGCAGTGCTGCAACAGGCCATCGCCGAACTGGAATACCTGACCCCCATGGACCGGTTCCGAATGGTCGGTCGGGGCAATCCGCCGCCGCACAAGCTGCCGCCCGAAAAGCTGCGCGAGGTCGGGCTGCATCGGGACACGTGGCAAATGGAAGTCATCGCCGACCCGGAAAGCGACGCAAAATTGGAAAACCCCCTTTCGAAACAGCGGGGGACCGCTCTGGACTGGCCGGCTCTGATGAAACTGGCCGAAAAGCATGCGGTGCGGTACCTGAAGGTTATGAGCTGCACCAATGTGGCCAAGCCGCTGGGCATGGGGTTGTGGGAAGGAGTGCCGTTGCGCGAGGTGATCTGGTTGGCACGACCAACAGCTAATGTCCGCCGTGTCTTCTACTACGGCTACCACAACGATGACCCGAAGCAGCGGTTCCAAAGTTCATTGACGATGAGCCGGGTGCTGGAGGACCCGCCAGACCGGCCACCCGTCCTGCTTTGTTACAAGCTGAACGGACAGTGGCTCTCGCCAGTGGCCGGCGGCCCCGTGCGAATACTCGTTCCCGAGGCATATGGAAACAAATCCGTCAAGTGGATCCAGCGGGTCGTTCTCACAAACAACTTCCAAGCAAACGACACCTACGCCGGTTGGAACAACGACACCGAAAGTCCGCTGAAAACGCACGCTCGATTCCTACACGTGCCGAAACAAATTCGAACCGGCCAGCCGATCGCCATCACCGGGGTCGCTCAAGTTGGGATGTCGGGCTTGAGCAAAGTGCAGTACTGGTTGCACCCGCAGGACGCGCCGTTGCCGCCCAATGATCCGTACTTCACACAAGCCGATTGGAAAGATGCGAAGATTCTGCCGCCGCCGAAGCAGTGGGGCGGTGGCTTGCCGGAAGGAAAGCTCCCGCCGGTGCCGCGGCAAATCGATGCGAAAACCGGTCGGCCGACTCGTTGGCCGCTGCGGTACACGTGGGTCCATTGGGCGGCGCTCTTGACGGACGTCCCACCCGGCCGCTACGAACTGCGTTGCCGCACCATCGACGCCAACGGCATCGCTCAACCCATGCCCCGTCCTTTGCCCAAGACCGGTCGCAACGAAATTCACCGCGTGCGGCTTGTCGTGAAAAGTTGACGCGGCGTGCAGCCGCAACGAAAAAGGAACCGAACACGCGGACAAGTCGGTGATGTGCGTGATGCGATTTGACTGGTCCGTCTGATCGAACCGTTCCAGCCGATCGGCCTCATCGGCTCGATCCGACCGCCTAGCTGGGCCGCTTGGCGGACTGACGAGCGACATGGTCGCGCAGGCGTGCGATCAGTTCCGGCAGCTTGTCGAAGCGGCTCAGACGCACGCCGACGGCTCCGCCTCCCGGATGCGGCTCGACGAAAGGCTGCGGCGGCTTCAATCCGAACCGGCGATACAGCGCCCGTTCGATGAAGTCCTTGACCGCCTCGACGCTTACCTTTTCCGTGTCGATATGAATCTGGAAGTAGTCGCCCTGGCCAGCGGCGTTGACACGCACGGCCACGGCATCGTGGCCGAAGGCTCGTTTCAGCATGGCCTCGGCCAAGTCGATCAGCGCCAGACCGCGGAAAAAATTCGTACCGGGCATTTCGTGCCACAACGTCGGCGATGCCGCCGTCAAAGACGCGTCGTCCAACCCACGATTGTAATCAAAAGGAGTTGCCCCGAAACGCTGCAGCCATGCCTCCATCAGCTCAGGACCAGCTAGCCCTTTTTCCCAATCGAGCTCTTCGAGCATGGCCTTGCGCGCGGGCAGCCGGTCAGGCTCCAGGTGGAACCAGCAGTCGCCGCGCTGCGAACGAGTGACGCAAGTGATCCATTCGTCCGGATGGAAAATCAAGTAAAAGTTCTTCGCCACCTCGGCAAACAAATACGCGACCATGGCGCGCAGTGGGACTCCCGTTTCTTCGACCACTTCGCCGGCGACAGTCGTCCTGCGCAGCGTCGGATCGCGCCAGCCGGCGAAAAGTGCATCGATGGTCGCGTCGGCTTTCTCGGCGGCGACCGAGGCTGGCACCTTGCCAACCTCCATGAGCTGCTCGATGTACCAATGCCGGTTCGCCTGGACCCTGTCGCGGAGTTCGGCTTGAGTGGCT
Organism: Planctomycetota bacterium; assembly: GCA_013151585.1. Lineage (GTDB taxonomy): Bacteria > Planctomycetota > Planctomycetia > Planctomycetales > Planctomycetaceae > JAADHY01. Next base: position 9,267 of record JAADHY010000531.1, on the reverse strand, counting down.
CGCAACGGCACGCGCTTCAGTTGGTCCTCGATCCATCGGCTGGCGTCGGCGCTGAGGAGGCCGCCGTCGCACAAGTCTTGTTGCAGGAATTGGAAGAAGTCCTGATCGAGGGGCAAGCGGGTAATCAGCGCGGCCAGTTCCGAAGCCTTGCCGGTCATTTTGCGCAGCTCGGCGGCCGTCAGCCGGTCTGGTTCGGGCGAGCCGGCAAACGCCCCCGCCGACCACTGCCACGCTGTCCGATCGCGGTCGACGCTGTACGCGAAGATCACATGGAATCGGTCGGCCGGCACAGGGTATGTCCCCAGGATGCGGTAATTCTCGCGCGGGTTGGAGGAAATCAGCGTGCCTTGCCCAGGTCGTCCGGATTGGATGGTCGCTTGATCCAGCGCGCCGGCTCGTACGCCGGTCCCGTACTCCGCCTGACAGGCCAGGTGGACGAGCATCTCCGGGGCGATGCCCAAGTCGAACAGAGCGTTGATCGCGTTCTTGACCGCGACCGTCACCGCTGACGAGCTGGAGAAGCCGCCTTGCGGGATGCTTCCGGTCGACATGACGCGCAGGCCGCGAAAGCCGTCGCGCCCGAGATAAGTTTGCACTTTCGCCCCGAGATTGCCGTCCCGCAGCGTGCGCATCGAAGCGATTGCGTTGCCGACCAATGAAAACGGCCGGCGCATGCTGTTGCCCAGCCACAGCGACGGTGGCGGGAGTGGCAGTCCCTTTTCTCGCCGGGCCTGCAACTCCTCGTCCGTGAAGTAGCCGAGCGACAGCAGCAGGCTTTCGGCCATGTGCGTGCCGAATCCTTCATAGGCATACAAATCGGCGACGTCTTCGCCCGGATACATGCACTCTTCATCGGCGGGCACGAAGTTCAGCTTCTCGCGGAACTGGGGGTTACTGGGATAAAGATAGATTTTGCCGTCGTCGGAACTCTGAACGAGGATGACGATCTGCTCGCGTCCGGCCTCGTCGCGTGCCCCGAAAGGCATCTGCCACGCCGGACCGAAAAAACGCCCCATGTCCGGGTGCATGAAGGCGATCCGCACCCGTCCCCCGGCGACTCCGATCCCAACCGGCTGATCCGGACGAAATCCAACGTCCTCCCTCTCGGCCAGTTTCATCAGCTCTTCCAACTGAGCGGCGATTGACGCCACCTGCCCCACCGGCCGGTCGGCGACGACCCGCTCGAGGACGTCTTCAATGCGCGCCAACGAAGAGAGCTCTTGCGTCGCGGAGACCAACACACCTTCCAACCGCGCCAGGTCCATCGGCCGCGTCACGTCGCTGCAGAGAAGGTCGTATTCGGGATCGGCGACTGTCGTGGTAATCGTGCGGATATCGCCGCCGTCTCGGCTGATCGCCTCGACAATGTCGGTCAGGTAGTATTGCCCCTGTGCGTTGTCGTTCGAGAGGTTGCCCAGGTAGCGCCGCAGCGTCTTGGCTCGGACGCAATAGAGCGGGCAGTTGCCCTCGGTCGTGTCGAGCAACTGCTGTCGCAGCTCACCGTCTTCCAAGGCGTCGATGTCACGCTGCTCGACGATCCGCAGCACCCGGCGGTCTGCGTCGCGGACGATGCGCCCCTTGCCGCGATGCCGGGGCGGTTCATAGATGGCTGTCAGCAACGTGAGATCGGCTTCGCGCGGGCCCAGGGTATGTGTCTCGTACAGCCGGCGATAGACCGATTGTGTGACAATCCGATCGCCCATCGTGATGATCAGCAGTGGGTTGGCCGAATCCAGCTCCGTCACGCTGAAGGCTTCGTACGCGGCCAGAGCCGTCCCGCCCGTCGGGTTCTCCGAGAGGACGTAAACGTTGTCGTCTCCCAAGGCCGTCATCACCTCGTCGTGACGATAGCCGACCAGACAGATCACCGGAGCCTCGCGGAAACGACGGAACGCGTCGATCGAATGCCGCGCCAAGGGAATGCCGCACACAGGCTGAGCGCACTTCGGAGCTTGGCCGAACCGTGTGCCCTTACCGGCTGCCAGAATGACCAACACCGGCCGGTCCGGCGTGATGCCGCCGTAACGTCCGATCTCCTGCGGGTTTAGAACTTTCGCCGGCTGAGCGACGTTCGCTTCACGCAGCCGCTTCGAACCTGCATTTGTTGCCATTTGCCCTTTGCTCTCGATGGGGGCCGATATGAGCCTCGCCCGGCTTGCGAAGGCAATCCCAAGCCGTCAGTTCCGCTTCGCCGGTCCAAAGGCATCCGTTCCACGCGAACCAGGGACCGGGGGGCCGACGACTCGGTGAACGGAAATGTGCGATTCTTATCCATCCTACTTCCTGTACTGACCGGATGGTAGACGGATTTCGCATGGCGTCCGGATCGGCAGATGGCTCTGTTCGGGTTCTATCAGTCCGCCGTTGTACTAAGCGGGATGGGGCCGTACATTGTTGGCAAGCGTTGTCGGCGTACTGTCGGTCCGATGCGGTTCGGCGAACGACCGCCGTAGGTTCCGCACGGCCCGAAGACAAAATCAAGCAACGAGGAGGAACCATGAGCCGTTCGGATTTCTGTCTTCCTGTCTGGAGGTCGTCGTGTCTGGTCGTCGCTCTGTGTCTGTGCTTGGGGCACGTAGACGTCGGCGCGGCGGAAGACCTTTTTGTGAACGGGGCCGGCCAGCCTGGGTTGGACCGCTGGACGTGTTACCACTCACCGGCCATCGAGTCGATCGAGCAAGTCTGGAAGCTCGAAGCCGGCGTGCTCACATGCCGGGGGCTTCCGAAAGGTTATCTTTACACCAAGAAGACCTACACGGACTTCGTGTTGAAACTTCAGTGGCGGTGGCCTCCGGGCAGCCAACCGGGGCACGGCGGCGTGCTGTTCCGTATGACGGGAGAGCACAAGATCTGGCCGAAGAGCCTGGAAGCGCAGCTCAATGCCGGCAGTGAGGGCGATTTGATCGGTCTGGTCGGTTATCAACTCAGCGGCTCGGCCGAGCGCATGAAGGTGATCGAGCACAAGCAGTTCGGCCGGCTGACGTTCGTCAAAAGGGCCGCTGCTGCGGTGAAACCTCCCGGCCAGTGGAACGACATGAAGATCGAGGCCCGCGGCGGGCGAGTGACCGTCTGGCTGAACGGACGAAAAGTCAACGAGGCGACCGACTGCGACGTTGTCGCCGGACCGATCTTGCTTACCTCGGAAGGCGAACCGATCGAGTTCCGCCGAGTTGAGCTGACGCCGCTTCGGTAGGTTCGCACAACCGATCGCGAAGTCTGATTCTTCCAAGAGGCCGCGTTTCTGCGTCGTCCCCGCGTTCAGAACAGCCGGATCGCACGCAGGCGGTGGCCGGTGGCGAAGTAGATGTCGCGTCCGATGATCGGGCCGGGAATGTGAAACGCGCCGCTTTGGCGCAGCAATTCCTCAACCTTCAACGTCGCCGGGTCCACCCGATATAGGCACTGCGAGGTGAAGCCGTAGATCTTCCCGTCCGGTCCCCATTGCAGCCCGAGGTCCAACGGCGCTCCGGCTGGGAGTCGAATCTGCTCGACGAATGCTTTCTTGTCGGGATCAAAGATGAATAGTCCCGTACCCTTTCGGCCGGAATAGGTGCCGAAAAGGCGGCCGTTCGGACCGGACAGGAGCGCATTGAAGACCGTTACGGGGAAATCCAGGGTCCCCTCCCAGACCTTTTTCTCCGTGCGGTAATCGAACAGAAACAAGACAGCTTGTTGGACCTTCGGCCGCGTGCCGCTGCCGCCCGAGATACTCGTGCCGACCGCCAACAGACGCTGCTTTTCCAAGTGGGCCAGCGTATAGCAGCTTCCGTCACCCGCAATTCCGTAATAGGCCTTTTTCCGGCCCGTGCGCGGTTCGTACCACGAAAGCGGGCCGCTCCATAGGCCGTAGTCCGGCAGAGACGCGATCCAAACGCGTCCCAGCGGGCCAGCCAAGGTGGAGCGCGGTCGGCAGGAGACTTTGTCTATCCGGCCCAGCTCGCGCGGGTTATCCTTCGGGCTGCTGCCGAAATGATAGGGGCGGGAGGGATCGTAGACCGAAAGATGCGCTCCGCCGTAGCTCGAGATGTAAAGCTTGCCGTCGAGATTCGCCATGGAATAGGCTTCGCCGGTCGCTGCGGTGCAACGGCCGAGATCGACCAGTTCGTCTTTGGCCGGGTCGTATCGGAACAGGTGCAGCGGCAGAATGCTTGAGCCGTAAAGTCGTCCGTCCGGTCCGGCGTGCAGATAGAAAATATCGTTGCCAGCCGCATCGTAGGATAGGTCGACAGTGCGCGTGCTGCCGTCCGGCCGCCGCAATCGCAGCTTGCGATAGACCAAAGCTGACGCGTCGGCAAACTTGAAACGCGTCCCGTCGGACAGCACCTGTTTTGGTGAGGGCGCTGGTGGCGGCAGCTTCTCAACCGGCTTCGCTTCGAATCCTTCCACGCGGAAGTTCCCTTTGCTGGACACGATATAAATCCAGCCGTCGCGCCCACGCCGCATATCCAGCGAGTCTTGTCCCTTGACCGTTACCGGACCGACTGTCTGTTTCTTGCCCGTCTTGGGATCAAACACGACCACATGCGGCCGCGTCATTCGGATCAGACAGGCGATGGTGCCGTCGCGGTTTACGAGCGGGTAGTTGTACATGTCCACGTCGTCCATGCGACCGTGTCGGATGAATTGGCCCGTGGCCGGATCGTAGCAGGTCAGATCTGCGGTGCCGTAACTGCCGATCCAGATGCGTCCCTGTTCGTCTTCGTCGAGGCGGCAGGGGAAGGTCGCTGCTCCCGGGTGAATGGCTCCCAAGTCTTCTAGCGCGTTTTTCGCGGGATCAAACCGGAGCAGATGCCCCGCGTATGCCGCTCCGACGTAAAGCCGCCCGTCCCGAGCCATCAGCGTTGCCGTCGGGTAATTCGCCTTGCCCGTTTCGGCGGTGAACTGCCGACACGTCCCCGATTGCGGATCGATCTGAAGGACGAACAAGTTTCGCGCGTTCTGCCCCATGGTGGCGTAAATGCAAGGCTGGCCGCGCGAATCTCGTCCGGCGTGCAACCGCACCCAGTTGACGGACCGTACGGGCACACCGATCTCGCGAACTTGCAGCTCTGAACTCCGCGCAGTTGACACACAAATCGTCGCCGTCAAAACGGCTGAAACGAGAACGCCACGTCTCGACATCGACAATCTCCTCAAAAGTTCGTTTCCGTTTGCGGCCGTCACGTATCCCGCTGACGGTGAAAAGGCATGACATTCGCTTGAGAGTTGGTCCGTGCGATGGTGGTCGCGGCGGGCTTCATTGCGGGGGTCTCTCGACTTCGACAGCCACCGCATGCCGGTGCACCGTCTTGTCGAAAGGCAAGACGAGCACGATGCGGCCTTCGGCCGGGGTGGCGCGGCCGTCTTTGCGGTATGGGTTGTGGGGCAAGGCCGGCCAGACGATCGAGGCTCCTTGCGGCACCGAAATGCGCCAGCCGCTGTGAGCAAACCACGCTCCGGTTTCCTCGCTCGTCAGACGAAGCGGCTTGCCGCTCAGCGTGCCGCGTCGTCCGGATTCGGTTCGCCACGGCGCGTCCAAATGCGGCAACAGTGTGACGTGGGCCTCGACCGGCTGGCCTGACTGCGTCGTCGTTTCGTAAGTCAGCACGGCCCGGTCTTGGTGCGAAACGTCCACGGTCACCCGGCACGTTTCCGGCCCGTAGCTCAGCACCAAGCTCAGGCCGTCCGGGTCGAGCGCCGCCTGAGATGGGACATGTTGCAGTCCTTCCGGAGGGATGAAATTCGGCCGTGTGTCTCCCGGACGGTGCTTCAGCAGTGACACGTCTCCGACTGTGAAAGTACTCCAGAGAGGCTGCAGCTTCGTGTTGCCACCGCCGACGATCAGTCCCGTGCGATCATGAAATAAACTGACGAAGTTCTGGCGGTCCTGAATCCATCGGCTCCGGAGCACAGGGCTGTGGAAGGCCGATAGACAAACAAACCATGGTCCGGCGCGATGGACGACCGCGTCGTTTTCTCCCAGGACGAAGTGGAACTTGCCGTCGGCACCAGGAGGCGATGCACAAGGCCCCTCTTGTCCGTAAAGGATAAACGTCGCGCATGTGTCGGCACTGGGAGCGGGCCCGTGGATGAGCGGCGCCCGGTCGGCGTCTTCGGCCGCCGCAGCGGCTTTCATCCGCTCCCATTGCCGGCGTACAAACCCGCGGCCTTCTGGGCTGAACGTGAATCCGACCGTCCCCAACACGACGCCCGGATCGTATGGGTTCCGCTCGTCGATCGTCTCGACTCGACTGCCGTCCGGGTAGGTGAAGGCAGCATGGTAAACCGCTGCTCGACGCAAGGCCGGCAGCACGGCCTCGTCACCCGACATCGCATGGTAGACGCCCAGCGCCTCGGTGTAGACGAAGTTGTAAGCCACGACTGGCCCGATATGTTCGGACCAATAACCGCCTGGATTCTGAGCCGCGCAGACTTTTGCCATAAACCTTTTGGCCTGCTCGCACCATTGCGGACGGTTCAGGACCTGCCCGGCGCAGTAGAGTCCCATGGCGTGATGAGCCGGAATATTATGCACCCGATGCAACGCCGAGCGGGCGATGCCTTCGTAGCCGAGCGTCAGGGCTTTCTCCCAACGCTCGCGCCGCTCCGGCGGCATCGCGTCGCGCACCAGGGAGAACGCGCGAACCCAACGGGAGTAGGTCCAAGGCATGTAGGTCTTACCCCAGGTGGAGCCGTCTTTTTTTCGGAACACCCACATGCCCCGTTCGTCCTGATCGTCGATCAACGCGTCGCCCCCGGCCATAATCGCTTCGAGCAATTCCTCGTCATGGTAGTATGGGTTGTCCGGATGCCGCACGGCCCAGGCGACGGCCAGCGGGAAAAGCACGTTCTGATCGTTCACGATCCAGATACCCGAGCCAAACCGCCCGGTCTTGGGATCTTGACTCTTCAGGATTCCTGGAACGGCCCGAACCAATATCGGCCAGAACTCTTTTTTGAACTCCCAAGTTGGCTCGGCCCCACCCGCCGGCCGAAGGCTCACCGCCAGCGTGACGAGCCAAGCACCGAGCAAACAGGTTGTTGTTCGTCGAGATTTCGTCATGGCAAGGTACTCCTTGGAGGGGGCAGCGGCGGGACTTCCCGAGTGTGGGGTCTAGCGGGTGTCGCACACGGTTGATGATCCCGAGTCGCACTTGCCTGGCGCGAGTGACCGGAAGGCGTCCCGTCGGATGCGCTCCGTCGCTCTGCGCGGCGGTGTCCAACTCGCCCATCAGCGTACCGCTCTGGGACGGTAGTTGTCCACCGGGCGGCAACCCCGGCTCCCCTTCGTCGAGGTCCGCGCATGGGAGGCGTTTGTGTTGCAGATATCTACGGCGCTGAGACGACGGCAAAGACGCGGCAAGGAGGGGCGAGCGACTTTTATCGGGTGAGTGCAGGAGCAGGAAGAGAAATCGACGACTCCGACAGGCCGTGATTACCGATCCGGCCTGCAACGGGCGAATGAGCCCGCCGCAGGCGGAAGAGCCGTTTCCCATCAAATCCTTTGGAGTGATCGACTCCTGCCAGAATTGCCTTGTCGGCTACTCGGGCGAAGCTCATGGAAAAGCTGCGTTGGCTCGTTCCGGCCTACGATTCGTGAAGAATGTCTGGGGGCGTTTGTCGCGCTGCGCTTATTCACTCCAAATGGATCGAAGAGCGCGGATTTCCAGTTTCTCGATTTGAGCCGCGCCGCCTGTGACGGACAGCTTCAGCGGCCGGTTGGTCAGATCGGGCACGTAGCAAAAAGACATGACGATTCGGCCTTCGTTGGCAAAGACCTCGATTGACGTCCGATCCACCAAAACCCGCAGATGGATCTTGCCACCGGTTGCCGCAACAGGGGCCGTTTTCCCGAAACCGCTCAATGTTTGCTGCTGGACGTCGTATCGAAGGCGGTTTCCGCGGATGTCGAGGTCGACGGTCCTGGCGTCTCGCGGCTCAACAACGAAATCAATGTCCCACAAATTGCCTTGGAGTCCCTCCAGCGGGTCCTCGCCGGGCGACAGGGGCTGGTCCGACCACTTGTGCTTGCGACGATAAAGCCCCTCGATTTCCCGAACCGGATAGGCGAACAGCCGGAGGCCGTCATCGGTAGTCCGCAGCGTGAAGCGGCGTGGAAAAGTCATCTGCTGATTGAATCGCATTCCGGGATAGCGGCCGCCAGCCATCCACGCAATGAAAATCCGCCGCCCGTCCGGCACGTCGTTCCAGGTCTGTCCGGCGTAGCAGTTCTTTCCCCATTCGCCCCGCAAAACTTCGCTTTCGGGGGTAAAGCGGGTTCCATCGAAGCGACCGATCAGGTGCCGGCCGTCTCCTTGCCAGAACACCCAGCGGGTGTCATTCGGATTGCCGTCGACCGGAAGTTCAAAGAGCTCGGGACATTCGTGTCCGTTGGGGAATTCGACATCGCTGACCCGCTTCCATTGTTTCAGGTTGTTCGAATGGAGAATCGTAAACTTGCCCCGTTGGCCCAAGTACAACACCATGATCCATCGTTTTGAAGGCTCATGCCAGAAGACCTTGGGATCGCGATTGTTTGGGGCCAGGTTGTCAACGACGGGGTTGCCTTCATATTTGTGCCATGTGCGGCCCCGATCGTTGGAATAGGCGATCCCTTGCGTGAAAGGCTTGGGCGGCTTTGCAAACCGACCGGCATAGGTAAATACCGCGACGATCGGAGCTTCGTCGCCCGTTCGGAACCCGGCCGTGTTGTGATGATCGACGACCGCCGAACCGGAAAAGATGGTGCCGTGTTCGTCCGGATAAATCGCATGGTCGAGCTGTTTCCAATGGACCAAATCGGTGCTGACCGCGTGCCCCCACGTCATGTTGCCCCATTGGATGCCCCGCGGATTGTGCTGGAAAAACAGATGATACTCACCCTTGTACCAGACCAGACCATTGGGGTCGTTGTGCCAGTTCTCGCGCGCCGTGAAGTGAAACTGAGGGCGGTAAATTTCGTGATAGAGTGCCTCGTCGGATGAAAAAGAGGCTTTCGCCGCGTTTCCCGAAGGCGGCTCGGCCATGATTCGACCGCCTACATCGAACCAACCAGACAGCACCGTGATGAGCAGCACGGACAAACTCATTCGTCGACGGTCAATCATGATGTGTGTCCTTGATCGAGTGATCTTGGCAGCGTTGAAAGTCAACGCTTCGCGAGTCTGTTTGTCGCGGCTAGCCAACCAAACGTTCGTCGCTGTCGGTGATCGTTTCCGCTTGGAAGCGGAACCGCAAGCGTTGACACATCATGTACGCATCCGGGGCGTCGGAAAACGTCATCGCGGC
>JAADHY010000229.1 GCA_013151585.1 Planctomycetota bacterium | reverse complement strand
TTCTCGTCGTCGTTTCTCGTGCTCGTCGTCGATTCTTCTGGATCCGGGGCATTCGAGTACGAGAACGAGGGACGAGGAGGATTGCACGATGGAGGACGATGTTGAGAACGATTATGCATATCCCAATTCCTCCAGCAATTGATTCATTCTGGCTTCGGCGGCATTGCGTTTGGCCTCGAGTTCTCGGAGTTTGCGGAGTTCGGCGGCAACGTCGAGTTGGGGCTGGGGGTCACTCGAGTCGACGTAACGGGAAATGTTGAGATTGTACGCATTCTCGTCCGCGATCTCCGCAAGGTCCACGATGTTGGCGAACTTCTCCAAGGGCGTGCGTTGCATACCCTCGATGGGATTGCCGTCGGCGTCCTTGTTGTCGAGCCAGTGGTGGACGTGCGCGCGGGCTTCCTCAATGTCCGCCCGTTGTTTTGCGGATTCCGCACGGATGCGTTCGGCCACGTCGCCGGATTGTCCGGTTGCGGCGCGGAGTTGGCGTTGTTCGTGGAGGTCCACGGCGGCAAGCCATTCGTCGGCGATGGCGTCGATTCGGGCGTGAACGGTCGTGGGGGTGAGGTGCTCCTTCAGAGCACTACCCGAATCGGGATCCCTGGGGCGTTGCCCCAGGCTACGATGATTGACCCCATTGGGGTCGGAAACACCCCAGGCATGGAAAACCGCGGCGACACGGAGAATATCTTCGAGCCGTAGGTAATTACGGTTCTTGCCCTCGCGAAAGAGGCCTTCGGTGGAGGCGTCGATGAACAGCACCTTGCCCTGGCGCTCGGGGGGTTTGCGCTTGTTCAGAATCAGCACGGACGCAGGGATGCCCGTGCCGAAGAAGAGTTTCTCGGGCAGGCCGATGATCGCTTCGAACAGATCCTCCTCGAGCAGGGCCTGGCGGATTTTGCCTTCGGCGCCACCGCGGAACAGGACGCCGTGCGGCATGACTACGCCGATCATGCCGTTGTCCTTGCAGACCGCCACCATGTGCTGCAGGAACGCGGTGTCGCCCTTGGTTGCCGGGGGCACCCCGCGAGTGAACCGGTGGTACGGGTCGTTCTCGTAGCGTTCCTTGACTTCTTTGGGATCGACCTTGGGCTTGCCGTTCCTGTCGGGTTTGGCCTCGACGCCGTGCCATTCCTTGAGCGAGAACGGGGGATTGGCGATGACTCTGTCGAAAACATCGAGCACGCCGGCGCGCTCGAACTTCGGCGAAAGAATGGTGTCGCCGGGCCGGATGTCGCTGTCCGGGAAGTTGTGCAGCAGCATATTGAGTTTACAGATCGACCACGTGCCGTAGTTTTTCTCCTGTCCGGTCAGGGTCAGGTTCCGAGGATCACCGCCGCGGTCGGTGACGTAATTGCCGCACTCGATGAGCATGCCGCCGGAACCGCAGGTGGGATCGTGGATGCGCATGCGTTCGGCGGGCCGGAGCAGGTGGACGATCAGTCGAACGACCGCGCGCGGGGTGTAGAACTCGCCGCCTTTCTTGCCGCTGGTTTCGGCGAAGCGCTCGATTAGATATTCATACGCGTTCCCCAGCACGTCGGGCTCCGCCAAGTTACGGTTTCCGAGCGGGATGTTGCCGAAGTGCGTCAGCAGCCGCTGCATGAGCCCGTCCATGGTTACGGGATCACCAAACCGGCGTTGGTCGTTGAAGCGGATCCCGGCGAGCACTCCCTCCAGGTACTGACTGTTTTGCTCTTCGATGGCGAACAGGGCTTTATCGATGGCTTCGGCGCGGTTCTCGCCGACTTTCAACAGGTCGTCCCACCGCGCGCCTGCCGGGATGTAATAACTGCCGCCGCTGTACTCGTCGGGGTCGTCGGCAATCTCCTCGGCTTCGGCCCGTGTTTTTCCGGCCCGCATCCATTCGTCAATGATTTCCCGGCGCCGTTCCGTGAACACATCACTGAGCCGTTTGAGGAACATCAGTGCGAGGATGTGGTTCTTGAAATCCCCGGCGTCCACTGTGCCGCGCAGAATGTCGGCCGCGTGCCAGAGGGCTCGATTGAGTTCGTCCCGGGTGACGATGCGGGTGGTTTTTTCCGTTTCAGCGGGCATGTGGCATTTCCTCACGGTTTTCGTGTAGACCGTTTTACGATGTTCCCCTGATTATCCATTACACCGACAGTCGTACCTTGGGTTGCCTCGATCGCCCGCTTGACGGCCTCCCGGTTAGTGCCGGCGATGTACACCGGCCCGCGGTGGCCCCGGAGCTGTCGTAGTGCGTCAGGCACGGTATCAGGGGTTTCGACTTCCACGGTCGCCCGACGTGACTTGATGTCCACTCCCTGGCCCTTGTTATACTCAACACCGAACCTGCAAGCGATACGATTCGCCGTCGTTTTGTGGGTACGACTTTCCGGCATGGCCAAGTCTCCTTCCTACTTCGATGTGAGTCGCTTGATCACCACGTTTTGTGCAACATTTCGCCGCGTGGCGGCCGCCGCCAACGCAGCGGTGTATGCTTCATCGGCGGCGGTAAGCAAAGAAACAAGTCGTTCCTGCTCGGCCAGCGGGGGAACAGGCACAGGCAACTTCCGCAATGCCCTGACCGTCACGTTCATTTGCACCGTACCGGATTGCGCCAGGCTCTCGACGGCGGCTCGACCATCCGGGTGCCGCAGGTATGCGAGGAGCAACCGCGGCGCCAGGACCGGAAGGCAACGTATCGCGATGAGTGTCGCGTTGAACGGGACCCCCTCCAATTCCCGCGGCGCCAACGCAGCGGCCAGACGCGTACTGCGCGCGGACACCAGCACGTCCCCTGCAATCAGCCTCTGGTGGTTCGACAATGTGCCCAGCACTTCGAGTTCCGACAGAGCGTCCGGGTCCAAACCGTTCTCGGACAATGCCCGCATCGTCAGGACATGCTCGACAGGAACGGCGCCCAGCTTGCGCGGCTTGCGTGTGGCCATGCCCACGAAGATATCCGCAATATCCCCGAGCCGCCTCATTGTCGAACGGTTATTCATACCCCCAACATATATCTCGCCGTGAGTACGTCAAGCTTTTCACGCATAATCCTATTACGATCTATTCTGTCATCATGCTTTCCGTAGTTCAATTACTCTTTTATTCATCAGGCAGAGAGGTCAATCCTTGTATTTACGACCAATTGCCGGAGGGGTTTGATGTGGCTGCGAGAAGTGAGTGCGTCCCTGCGCAAAATGGAGTTGTTGCCATGGCTCGTCCATGCCGCCTTGAATCCCCGAATCCTTCGCGGGATCCAACCAATTCCCCCGAGAACGCCAGACTTTCGCAGCAATAGCGGCCAGCGACGCGTGCTGCGGGCGTAGCGTTCCCTGGAGGACAACGCGGCAGTAGCGGGGGAGCGGCTTACGACTATCGCGAACAGAACCTGCTGCAACGCCGCCACAGCCGCAACACCCAAGCGCGTCAGGTGCTACGCTGTTCGATTCAGCCGGGACGCACCGCCGCGGACGCTGCACACTCTCCGACCTCAACCTGAAACTCGGTCCGATAACCGTCGAAGCATTGAGTCGGGCCTGCGGTCCGATGGCTGCGCGCTTTCGTCGGTCGGGCCCGCTCAAGGCCCGAGACGCGGTGATCGAAGTCCGCCCCGGAAGACATTAACCTCAACTGTTCACGCGTCGCCCGGAGGGCAAAGCACATCGCCGCTCTTCCGACGCAAGCGCCGGGAATCGAGTTCTGCCGCAGCATCGTCCGCGACCGTTTTCCGTCCAGTGGGTATCGACACAACACTATCGGCTTCATGAATGATTCATGACAAACGCAATAATAAGTACTGACTCCCGCCGCCGATCAAAAATCGTATTTGTCGATATTGTCCCGGGTGAAGACGAGGATTTTTCCCAGGAGAATGTTGTCCCCCTCGATCTTCTTGGTTCCCA
>JAADHY010000420.1 GCA_013151585.1 Planctomycetota bacterium | reverse complement strand
CGGCCGCTTTCTCGCGCAACTGCTCCCATTCGGGCAAGCCGTGCGCCATCCGGTCCCTTTTGGCGCGGACGAACCACAGGGCTTGGTCGTGCCAGCCGACACGTTGGCCATCGCTCACGAAACGAGCGGCTTCCTTGGCATGGTTCATGCTGCTGTCTCTCGTTCGATGCCATCGACTGGTGGACCCGGCCTTCTGAAAAGGCGGGCCTGCCATTGAGCCGATCACTGCCTCAGTCGTCACATGTGGCCAGAATCTCGGCCACATGCATCACGCGGATGGAATGTCCGTGCCGCCGGATCAGGCCGTCCAAATGCATCAGACACGAAACGTCGTAAGACGTCAGAACTTCTGTTCCAGCTTGCTCGTGGTCCCGGATCCGATCCAGTCCCATTCGACACGAGACGGCCTCTTCGTTCACGGCAAAGGTGCCTCCGAACCCGCAGCATTCATCCGGCCGGCTTGGTTCGGTCAGCTCGATCCCCTCCAGCGACTCCAACAGCCGCCGCATTTTACTGAAGTAAGGGCCCACGGTTTCGCTGGATCGAGCCAGCCGCAGCTCGCGCAGGCCGTGACAACTATGGTGCAAGCCCACTTTGTGCGGAAACCGCCCCACCACCTTTTCCACCTTCAGCACGTCCGCCAGGAACTCGCACAGCTCAAATGTCTTGCGCTTCAGCTCCTCAAAGCCGGACGCCCCCGCCAAAAACTGGTCGTAGTGATGGCGCACGATCGACGTGCAACTGCCGGACGGACAGACCACGTAATCGTAGTCCTTGAAGATTTGCAAGAAACGCTCAGCGAACGGGCGCGTTTCCGCGCAAAGGCCGGTGTTCAGGAAGGGCTGGCCGCAGCAGGTCTGTTCGCGAGGGAAGTCGAGGTCATTGACGCCGAACCGCCGAAGCACCTTCACGGTCGCTACCCCAACCTCGGGGTAAAGCTGGTCTACGTAACACGGGATGAAAAGTCCCACTCGCATGATTCGTCGCTCACCCAGGATGCCGCATCTCAGATCGTCGCTGCAGCGGCGATTATACACGCTCCCGAAGAAGATGCGACCGTGCCGGGCTGCGAGCGGAGGGCTGTGGCCGACTAGGGTTTTACGGCCAACACGATCTCGACGGGCACCCACATGCTCTCGATATCGGCCTCTTTCACATCGAACCCCGCGGCTTCGATGGCCCGTTGGACATAGATCGGGCGGCAGTCCATCAAATTGGGAAAATGCTTATGGGTCCACTCGTACGCCTTGATGAGAAAACCCTGCTTGCCGACTTTGGAGAGGGCCACGACGACCAGCCGTCCGCCCGGTTTCAACACGCGACGGCACTCGCTCAGCACGCGTGGTATCTCGGGGGTGTCGAATAGCTCCAAGGTGAAGCTCATGAAAACGCCATCGAGCGAGCCGTCGACATACGGCATTTGGGTTGCATCGCCGCGAGCCAACTCCGCGCGATCGGCCAAGCCCTTCTCGCACAGCAGCTTGCCGGCCATCTCGACCATGGCGTCCGAGATGTCGATGCCGAACACTCTCCCCTCTGGTCCGACCGCCTCGGCGATCCGAACCAGACAGTGCCCGGTGCCGAATCCAATCTCCAAAATCCGCTCTCCCGGTTGCGGCGCGAGCTTGGCCAGTCCTTTCTCACGCATCGGTTGCTCGGCCCGCTCGGCCAACAAATCGTAGACCTTTGCGATCTTGTTGTAATAGGCGCGTATCTCGTCCTTCGACTGCAAAACCCGCAATACTCCCGGTTCGTACTGATCCACGTCGGTGTTCATGGTCAATCGCTCCGATCTTCAGTTCGGCGGCGCCGCCAAAGAAAACAGTCGCTCTCCCGAAATATGACTCGCCGCTCGCTGTACGACAATTCGGCCAAGATCACGACTCCGTAAAAGCCCGCAATCCAGGCCAGACTCGACAGGTTGGTCTTCCAAAGGAACTCGATCAGGGAAAACCAGCAGCCCAGCGTCAGAATCAGCCCGGCCAGAGGAAACGCGCGGGGGATACGAATCCGGTTGCTGAGTTTCAACGCGGACAGGTTGATTGAAGCGAAAATCAGCAAGAACGTCGCGCTGGCAAATGAAGAGATGACGGTCAAGTCTGCTAAATTCACGAATAGCAGAGCGGCGACTGTGATCAGCACCAGGCTCAGCCAGGGGACGTCTTTGTGTCTCTCTTTCAGCGAAAATGCCCGAGGCAAGGATTCGTCTTGCGCCATCACCATCCCCAGACGCGCGGTTCCAAACAGGGTCGCGTTGATCGCTGAGGCTGTGGATAACAGAGCCGCCAAGCCGATCAACAAGAAGCCCGCTTCGCCGAGAAAGGGCTTCGCTGCCTCAGCCAATGCATACTCTTCATACTTCGCGATGTCAGCCGGCAGCAAGTTACCCACGGCCACGACCGAAACCAGCACGTAGATCACAATCGTTATGACAATGGAGAGAAACAACCCGCGCGCCAGGTCTCGGCGAGGATTCGCCATTTCGTTCACCGCGTTGGGGATGAGCTCGAATCCCTCGAATGCCACAAAGATCAGCGAGGCGCCCATCACCAAGCCCCACTCGCCTTTGTCAAAGACCGGAAGGAGATAGTCGCGTCGGACGTAGGCCAATCCGATCACGGCGAACAACGTCAGGATGAGTACCTTGACCAGCACGATCACGTCTTCACTCTTCCCGGCCGCTTCCACACCGTACAGGTTGACGCCGAGAAATGTGAGCAGAATCAGCGAGGCCAAGAAATGGTCCATCGCCCCCTGTTGTCCGCCGTCGCCGAGCATGGCAGCGCCGTAGACGCCAAACGTGTAAGCATACAGCGACAACGTGCCAATGTACCCGACGATCAACAGCCAGCCTCCCATGCCGGCAACGTTCCGCTGCTGGAAAGCATGTTCCAAATAAGTGAAGCTGCCGCCGTCTGAATGAAAAGCCAGTCCGAGTTTGGAATAGGAATAGCCGGTCAGCAGAGCGATGATTCCACCTGCTGCGAACGCCAACGGCGCGGCATGGCCTGCTTCACGAATTGCCAGACCGAGCACCGAAAAGATGCCACCGCCCACCATGCCGCCCACTCCCATAGCGACGATTTCAGGCAAACCAAGCTTTGCTTCCGCAGATGCCATGAGCTTTCAAATGCGCTGTCAGGGCCTTGATGGGCAAACGCGCCAATTCAACGCACAGCGTCCAGGTCGAAACTGCGCGAATGGCTTCAGTCGCGGGCATCCTGCATTCTCAAACAAGACCGTGTTCGCGGTGAACGAGGCGAGAGGGCGGTGACCAATAGCATCGTCCCAACCGGCGTCGGTCTCCGGACACGCCGCGGCGACGTCCAGAGTGTACTCAGATGTTGACCAAAGAAGAAGGTCTAGGAGCTGTCAGTCGCGAACAAGTGCGAGCAGAAAAACGCGACGACGGCGTCCAAAGAAAAGGTCGACCCGTTGTGTGGTCTGCATGCCCGCGAATGCCTTTTCGGCTTTGTCGTTCCGGGATCGCTCGGCGACGCGCGTCTTGCAGATTGTCGGGCCTTCGGTTTCTTATTCGGTGGTGCATCTTCGGGATGCGGCCGGACGGCTCCAATAGACGGCTCCAACAACCATTCGCCATCCGGGAACTCCCCAAGGAACGCAGAAAAACGGCACTCACTCGACGGTCCAACGTGCGGCTGTCGGCACACAACGGCGAGCGGCAACGTGCGACGGCAGGCTAGCGCCGAGCGCTTCCTATTGGCGGCGGGGATAAGGCTACGTCGCGGTACCGGAATCACGAAATTCGATCTCGCGAATCAGTCCGGCCGGTTTCCCGCACCTCGCTCGACAATGATCAGCTCGATGACGCCGAGCAGGAAAGTCCGCGAGTCGCGTCGGCGCAGGTCGTGCTGGTTCATG
>JAADHY010000752.1 GCA_013151585.1 Planctomycetota bacterium | reverse complement strand
AAAGGTCTTCGCGCGGTTAGTAGTGGCCCAGCGACTTGTTCCAGCCGGACAGGTGAATCGTGGCGATGCCGCCGCGTCGAGCCAATTCGATCCAGCGATCCACGTCCTTTTCCGCCACGCGAGCGAAAACGTAAGAGCCGCGGTTTGCCTCGGCGTCCAAAGCGAAGGGGCCGCCAAGTTTCGAGTGGACAACCCCTTCGTTTTCCATGAGCGCCTGCAGTACCGGCCGCACCCGATCGATCGGCGCAGCAACCAAAGCCGCCCGACCGTTGCTCAAACCATGTTCCCTCGAAACGCTGGCGTGCAGCAATGGCTCGCGCCCTCCGACCCGTACGTACGTCTCCAAGTTCAATGTGCGTAGACAGACTCCGAACCGGTCATCCGCAGCCAGTCCTGACATAGGGCTAATGTACGAGCACCGTTTGAGAACAAACTCAGCTAGCGTGACCTCCTCCACGTCCGGGTTGCTGACTGAGCTGACATCGAACACAAAGTACTCCGGCTTGGCTTCCACCTTCAGTGCAACAGTCGTTTTCGCTCGCGCAAACTGGAACACCAGCGCGTCGCCCTCTTTTGAGCACATCGACGGTCGGTAAAGCTTGCCGTTCCGTTTGATCAAAACCAGAGGGCGGCTGCGCGCAAGGCGGTCTTCGCCCGTCGCTTTGTCGATCAGGGCAATGCAGCGGCCGCGCGAGCTGATAGCCAGTGTCGCGTACCGGGTCTCGAAGCGAGCCAGCGCGGCGGCGAGTTGCGATCGGTGCGGAATCTTCGTGTAGGCGGTGGTCGAGGAGACTTGAGAGTCCGAGCCGGCGACTTGACCAGCCGACGCGGTCGTTCGGCCAGCGGCCGTCTGGCGGTAGTCGGAAGCCACCTCTTCGGCGCTGCGAGCTCGGTTGAAAAGCTTCACCTCGTCGATCAGACCGCGGTGACCAATCCGGCCTCCCCAGCGGCCGATCACCAGGTCACCCGCGTAGCCGACCGGGTGGTCCCAGTGGGCTGACCCGACTTTTTTGCCGTTGACGTACGTAGTGATCGTCGGGCGTTTGAACACAGCCGCCAGATGGTACCACCTCCGTCGTTCCAACCGCGAAACCAAATTAACGCCCACTTCACGCCACTCAGCCTTGTTCTTCGTCGCCGAGGCGTCCGGCCGGCCCATGCGGAAAGTGCAACGGTCGTCTTGCACGAAGATCATGAATCCGCCGGGGCTCCAGCGGCCGCCCGTGATGATGTTCGGATACCGCCCGGTCCCCTCCCAATAGACCCACGCTTGAAGAGTCAGCTCGTCGGAGCCCTCCAGCCCGGCCACCTCCGGCACAACGACATGGTCGCCGGTACCGTCAAAGTAAAGCGCTGTTCCGAACGCGCCGCGGACCCACTCGGCCCCGTAAATCTCGCCGTCGTTTTCGTTGCCGGAACTGTCAAGGGCGATGTCGCCCGCACCGCCGTCGAACTTCCAATGCCCCAGCAAACCGGGGACCTCAGCCCCCGCTGTTCCTGTCAATCCCGCCGCGCACAGGATCCAAATTGCCAGCCGCCACATCATCTTTCCCCTTGTTTGTCCGCTCGATGCAACCCATACAGAGAAGTTACACGGTAGCCGGCCGTACGTGAAAGTGCAGGGCCGCCCCGTAACCGATGCCGCCAGCATCGGCTTCTCGAAAACAGCCATAAGACGTCCGTAAAACGTTCGACAGAAGTTGGCAGCTTCTGCTGCGGCCACGTGGACCCGTTGCCGATCGCCACGGTATCTTCCACTCGATGAACCGTTACACTGCGCGGACCCTCGTACTTCCGGTCGCTATAATGCGATCCGCGCCGGCATCGGTTGTACCAGGAACGGCGAAGAACACAAGGGACGACCTCAGCCACCCTTCTGTCTTGTGGAAGCGACTCTCCCATGCACGCGGAAGTGATTGCCATAGGAAGCGAACTGACCAGCGGAGCCAATTTGGACACGAACAGCCAATGGTTGAGCGTCGAGCTGGGGCAGATCGGCATCCCGGTCCGTTTCCACACGACCGTGGCCGACGATTTGGATGCCATCGTCGATGTGCTGCGAACGTCCGTCGCTCGATCAGATGTGGTCTTGATCACCGGAGGGCTGGGGCCGACGCAGGACGACCTGACGCGGGACGCCTTGGCAGCTCTGGCAGGCCGCAAGCTGGTACTGCACCAACCGTCGCTCGATCACATCCGTCGCCTGTTCGCTCAGCGAGGTCGACCGATGCCGGAACGAAATCGCGTTCAAGCCCTGTTCCCCGAAGGCAGCGAGCCTTTACCGAATCCCGTGGGAACGGCTCCGGGGATTTGGATGGAGCTGTCGCGCGACGGAGCCGATCCGTGTCGTTTGGCGGCGTTGCCAGGAGTTCCGAGCGAGATGCGTCGGATGTTCCACGAGCAAGTCCGGCCGCGCTTGCCACGGGGCGATCAGGTGATCCTCAGTGCAAAGCTGAATTGCTTCGGTGCGGGCGAGTCGGCCATCGAAGAAATGCTCGGCGAGCTGACGGCTCGCGGTCGCCAGCCCGATGTGGGCATCACGGCTCACGAGGCAACTATCGTTCTTCGGATCACCGCTCAAGCAGCAACGCTCGAACAGTGCCGGCGGCAAATCGACCAGACCAAGGCTTTGATCCGTGAGCGCTTGGGCAGCCTGATCTTCGGCGAAGAAGACGAAACGCTGCCCGAAGTCGTGGTGTCGCTGCTGCGGACTCGGAACAAAACGCTGGCGACGCTGGAAATGGGAACCGACGGACTGCTAACGCACTGGTTGGCTAAAGCCGACCCGCAACGCGAACACTTCGTGTGGGCAGAAATCAGACGTCCCTTCAGGGAAGAAGAGCTGCGGCGCTTCAGCGTGATCCAGTGCTACGAAAAGAGATGCGGGGTGGAGCGGAAGATTAGCGAGGTGGACGACAGAATGTCACGGTTTATGAAGGAGGAGCTGCATCGGCTGCGAAGTCACACCGAAGCGGACTTGACCCTCGCCGTCCACTTGCCCAGGTCAAAGACAGCGCCGTCGACATCCCCGGACCAGCCGGCTCACGTCGTCCTGGTGGCCAAAGAGATCGAGCGTGCGGTCGAAGAACCCACCGCCGGCAATCCGGCCATTCTGGTACCGCGGGTGGTCAAAGCCGCATTGAACCACCTGCGGCTTCATTTGCTGGCCATGACAAAGTGACCTTTCACAGGTCGAGACGGAGCATCGTGGCCATGCCGCCCGCGTCGGTTTCTCGGCGAACACCCGCGAAACGTTCAGCGGAAGCCAGCACCTTCTGCCGCGGCCTTGCGACTTGCGTTGCCGATCGGCACAGTATCTTCTACACCATGAACGTTATGAATCAACGAACCGAATTGTGTCGCGACGGTTGTCGATGAAGCTTCGCGAAATGAGGCGTGCGAGGGCCATATGGTCCGGCGACGGGTAGTCCCATTCGATAGCTCACGTGAAGACATCCGCGGTACGCACCCGGAGCGTCAGCGGGAAATCGGGCGAACAAAGCCTTGAAGCACAGCGGCCCTCGTTACGAGGCGCGCGGGGTCCACCCAGCCCTTGCAGGTCACGCTTGCCGAGTGCGACTTTTCGTTGTGGAAGTGACACCCGGCCGATGTTACCCACTTGGCAGTGGCCGAAGGCTGCGTGAGATGGAAGGAGAGGGTCATGGTGCGTCAGTGGTTGATGGTGGCCTGTTTTGTCGTGTTGTCGGCGCGTGCAAGTGCTGGGGAACAGTCGGTCCGAGGGATTCCCTTGAAGCCAGACCCGCCTTTTGCGATCGACGGTGATTTGAGTGACTGGAGCGACGTGCCGTGCGCCCACGCCATCACTCGGGCTGACCAGGTAGTTTGGGGACGCGGCGCATGGACCGGTCCGGCCGATCTCAGCGGG